>DASWKS010000357.1:0-3193 GCA_036396495.1 Gemmatimonadales bacterium | reverse complement strand
CCGCACCGTCCGTCCGCTCGCGGCCAACACCAAGCTGCTCGAGGCCATGGGCCGCTTGCGTCGCGGCCCGGTCGACTTCACCACGTTGCGAGGTGCCGACGGGGTCCGGCTCAATGCCTGGATCATGAAGCCGCCCGGTTTCGATTCCACCCGTCGTTATCCCGTTCTCTTCCATGTATATGGCGGCCCGGGAAGTCAGACCGTGGTCGACAACTGGACCGGATCCCAATACCTCTGGCATGTCATGCTGACCCAGAAGGGATACGTGGTCGCGAGCGTGGACAACCGGGGTACCGGGGCCCGCGGTCGGGCCTGGCGAAAAATCATCTATCGTCAGCTCGGGGTGGTGGAAACCAAGGACCAGGCCGCCGCGGCGGCCGACCTGGCATCTCGCCCCTGGATCGATTCCGATCGGGTCGGCATCTGGGGCTGGAGCTACGGGGGCTTCATGAGCCTCAATACCTTGTTCCAGGCTCCTGACGTCTACCGTGCGGCCATCTCCGTTGCCCCGGTCACGCATTGGAAGTATTACGACAACATCTACACCGAACGGTACAACGGGCTGCCGCAGGAGAATCAGGAAGGGTACGACCGGGGGTCTCCTCTGTCCTACGTGAAGAACCTGAAGGGCGATTTGCTCCTGGTGCACGGCAGCGGCGACGACAACGTGCACTATCAGAACAGCGAAGCGCTGGTCAACGCGCTGGTGGCGGCCAACAAGCCGTTCCAGATGATGGAGTATCCCGACCGCAATCACAGCATCTCGGGCGGAAACACCTCCCTCCATCTCAGAGAGCTGCTGACCCGGTTCCTGGATGAGAAGCTGATGGGATCGGCGTCCAGGGCCATGACACCGTAGCGGAAGGGGTCCCGCCATGCAGTACGAGGCCATGCTGCAGACGTTGGGATGGGCGGCGGGGCATGAGGTGCCGGTTCGGATCGCCGTCGAGGGCGGCGCCCTGCTGGTCGGGGTCCCGACCACGCTGGATACCCATCCCGCTGCCCTGGAGGTCTACCTCCATCCCCTGGGCGACGATACCACCGAGATCGCCATTTCCTTGGCGTCGATCCGGTCGGTGGAATTGGCCGTTTCGACATGAAACATTAGGAACTCCTGCCTCGTAGGCAGCGCCCATGGACTCCGATGCCATCAAGCTCTTCTGGGTGCTCACGGCGATAGGTCTCTCGGGTGGTGTGATTTACACCGTAATCGCCATCGTGAATGTCGTGACCCGGAAACTGGAAGGTCGGACCAGTCTGGGGCTCGAACCCGACGACGTGGAGTATCTTCGAGAGCGAGCCGAGCAGGTCGAGGTGCTGGAGCAACGGATGGCCGAGCTGGAGACCCGGGTGGACTTCGCCGAGCGGTTGCTGACCGCTCCCAGAGACCCGGCCGGCGCATCCCCCGAGCGAGATCAGGCAGGGTGATGGAAGACATAATCGCGATCATTCTGATCTTCGGCGGGGGGACCTTGGCATTACTGGCCTTCAGCCCGGTCGGCAAGGCCGTGGCCGAGCGCATCCGGGGGCGCAGCGAGAGCGCGGACCCCGAGATGTTCGCGGAGCTGGATCAGCTCAGGCAGGACCTTACCGAGTTGCAGGAGCGGGTCGATTTCACCGAACGGCTCCTGGCTCAGCATCGCGCAGTGGCCGAGCTCGGGCCCCCTGACGGCGAGGTGTCCCGATGAAGGCCATCTCGGCCCTGATCGCGATTCTGACCACGTTCCTTATCGGTCTCGGCATCGTGTTCGGCGCCCCCGACATCGACGACCGGGTCCGGGTGGTGCTCGGCCTGGGAATCTCGGCCGCGCTGGCCCTGTTGGTCCGGGGGCCCATCGGACGAGCCATAGGTGATCAGCTGCATGGAGGCGGGTCCGGCCAGCTTGAGAGCAGGCTGGTCGGTCAGCTCGAGGAGTTCGGCGCCGAGCTTCAGGGGGTCCGGGACGAACTGCTGCAGCTCAACGAACGCTTGGATTTCACCGAACGACTGCTCACCCGACAGGAGGAGCAGCGCTCGAACCCACCTGCGTTGCGGGAAGGGCGCCACCGATGATCGTCCTGGTGCAGGTTGAGCAGACACCGCTCCCGCCGCTGCCGCCTCAGTTTCCGGAAGCGTTTCCGCCGGAGCTGGCGATCATCGCCGGGCTCGCCATCATTCTCGGGGGCATCATCCTGATCATCGTAGCCCGGGCCGTGGCCCGACGGCTGGAGGGCAAGGGCGGTGCCGAGCTCCGGGCCGAAATCGACGGGCTGCATCAGCGGGTGGCGGAGCTGGAACAGGTGGAGCAGCGCATGGCTGAGCTGGAGAACCGGATGGAGTTTTCCGAACGGCTCCTGACCCAGCAGCGGGATGCGCTCCCCGAGCGGGGGAACCGGACTTGACACGCGACGATCCCAGTATTCGCGGCTTGGGCCTGATGGCCTTGGCCGGCATCTGCGGGTACGTGTTCCTCGCCTGGCGGCTGGGTGTTCCCTTCGCCATTCCGGTCGGCGTCATCGGCGCGGTCTCCGCTGCGGTGATTCTGCGAGGACCCCTGGGCAAAGCGATCGCTCGGCGGCTCGAGGGCCCCGCGGCCGGGCCGGGGGATGAGGTATTCGGGGAACTGGATGACCTTCGTAATCGCGTGAGCGAGCTGGAGGAGCGCCAGGATTTCACCGAGCGGTTGTTGACCCAGGCGCGCGACGGCGGCCACCTGGCAGGCCACCTCGTCGACCAGCCGGACGAAAAGGCCCATGAATAGCAGCGGCGCAGGCGAGTTTGCCATGTGGCTCGCGGTCGGGGCCGGACAGGTCGCCTTCTGGTGGGCCATGTCCCCCTTGATCCGCGCGCTGGCGGATCGCATCGCCCGGCGGGCTCCGGGAAACGAACGGCTGGAGCATCTCGAAACCCGCCTGGCGGCCTTGGAGCAGCACCGTCCCATCACGGGGGAAGTGGAGCTGCAGCAGGAGCGGCTGGCCGAATTGGAGGAACGCCTGGATTTCGCTGAGCGGGTCCTGACCCAGCACGGTGGGACGGCCGGAGCGCCGGAGCGACCATGAAGCGATGGCTTGGCCTGGATCTGATCGACACTGCGATCCACGTCTTCGTCACCATCTGTGTCGGGGTCATATTCGTCGAGACCAGCCCGGCGGACGAAGAGGTAGCGCTGGGCCTGGTCTTCAGCACCTCGGCCATTCTCTTCGCGATCCGGCG
>DASWKS010000356.1:0-7324 GCA_036396495.1 Gemmatimonadales bacterium | reverse complement strand
GACAGACGGCCCACCACCGCGAGGACCCGGCTGGTGCGCTGCACGTACCCGTTCACATTGACGTAGTCGGGCAGCGAGCGCGAGGGCTCGCTGGAGCCGAACCCGGAGCCGGTCCGAAGCTGGGCCGAGATGAGGTCGGCTACCTGGTCCACTGGGCCTTCGATGGTATAGATCCGTTCGCCCGACGGATCCGTCTGAGTGACAAGGAGCAGGGGGCGCCCATCGCCGGTTCGCCGGAGCTGCACCTGGGCGACCGGCAGTTCGGACACCCTCGGCACCAGCCCGCCGCTGACATCTTCGGCTTCGGCCAGCGTGACCGAGGTCCAGTCGCCGGTCAGGCTCAAGGCGCGGTTCGCGGCCGGGATGGATGCCGGCGTTACCGGCGCGGGACGACGGATTGTGCCAACCAACCGCACGCCATCATCCGAGCTGCCGAGATCCGCTGTAGGGTCAGGAGCCCGGGCCGGCTCGAGCGCGATCGTCTGAACCGGGACCGGAGTGGGATTCACCGCAAAAATCGCCGGGGCCTGAGGCCGAAGCGCGAGCGGCGTGGGGTGGGGGTAGCTCAATGTGCGCAGACCCCAACCCGCCAGCACGGCTCCAGCCACGCTGGCGGCCCACACGCCGACCCGACGCCACGGGCGCTGCTGGCGGCGCGCCACCGCCTGCCCCTCCAGCTCCGTCCACGCCGGGGCGCGAGCCCTCGCCGGAGCGGCGAGGCCGAGCAGGCGGGTGGTACGATCGCGGAGGGCGGCGATAGCATCCCGGTCACGCTGGCAGGCGTAACAGTCCGCCAGATGGGTCTCAATCTCAATGCACTGGGACCGGCTCAGCGCCTGGTCCAAATACGCGTGCAGTTCCTCTTCAGGAATGTGCCGCACGTTCCTTCACCTCCGTCCGGTCGTAGGCCTCCACCAGTCGACGGCGCGCACGCGCCAGGGTGGTTCCCACGGCGCCGAGCGCCAGACCGGTTTGTTGCGCGATTTCCTGGTAACTGAGCCCCGCGTCCCACAACAACAACACTTCTTTGTCGCGCGCGCTCAAGGCATCGAGCGCGAACTGCACCTGGGCCAGCTCTTCCTCCTGCTCCACGACGTCATCGGCACCAGTGGCCGGTCGGGCCAGCGTCACCGGGTCGTTGGTCAGCAGCGTCAGATGCTTCTTGCGCCTGACGGCTGCTCTGGCTTCATCGCGGGCCAGGTTGGAAGCAACTGCAAAAATCCACGCCCGAGGTTTTTCGGGGCGGTGGGCCATGGCCCGGATAAAGACTTCCTGTGCCAGGTCCTCCGCCCGATCCTGATCCCAGACCTTGCGATACAGGAATCGGACTACGGACGCGTACATCGTCTGATACAGGCGTTCTAGTTCATCGGCCATGTTGGAAGCCCCGAGGGCTGGCTGTCAATCTATACGACGGACTGGCAAGTAGCGATTGCACATGCGATAGCATGTCGAAGCCGGTCGAAGAAGTCGAAGGCGGTCGAGGATGGTGTCGAGATGTTAACCCGCCCCGACCTCCTTCGACACTCTTCGACCGCCTTCGACTGATTTTTGGTATACGCATCCCGGGTGTAGTGTCTCATCCTTGGTCGGTTTGGGCCAGCGGCGGCATAGAGCCGGCTTGGCCACGCTTCCGTCCGGCCGGCGGCGCCCGTGCAGGGTGCAGGCAACCCCATCAGGCCCCAGATAGCCACAGGCCGAGATCACTTCGACTTCAAGGCTATCGGGTCGCTCGCGCTCCACTTTGCAGAGGTAGGGCGACTGGCGGGACCGCACCAGCAGGTCCTGCCGGGTCCACCGCTCGTCGCACATGATCTCGATCTGCAGGTCGCGACAACAGGCAGCGCCGATGGTGTTGTCTGAGGTCCGGCACCGGGCGGTGGCGCAGGGGTTCACGTTGAGCACTGCCAACTGGCGCTTGGTGGGCGCCGGCTGGCGCAGCTGGCGGGTGGTGACCCGCCCGTTCTCGACAATGCGAAACTCATCATTGGGGAATTGCCGAGCCTGGTGCCGTGCCTCAGAGGGAGCGACCTGGCCCCGGTATCCCCAGGCGTCGCAGCACGCCCCCGAGCCATTCTCCGACAGGTATTTGCAGGGGACGTGCAGGGTGACGCGGGCAAAGAGATCCTCGCGGTGCCGCCACAATCGACGGAAGGTGATGCGCTGGGTGTGTCCCAGGAGCCAGGTTGCTTCGTCGTCGCCGTCGGAGGGCGCCTCGAGGTCGGCACTCACCCGGAGCGTGACGTTCAGGGCTCGACATTGGCGACCCATCTGGCGACAGGGCGGCGGCGCGGACGACATGCGGCAAAGATATAGGGTTCCGATTGCCGCACTGGCATTCCCTTAACCACCGATTACTTTTGTGAATCTGTTCACAAGGCAACGGGGCCTCAGCGCAGGACGACCCGTGACTCTACGCGATCCAGACAGGGGAGGCAGGACAGCAATGCGGAAGCTTTCGATGGCGGGACTGGCGCTCGTGGTGGCCGCGTGCGGTGGCGGCGGGGAACAGCAGCAGCAGGCAGCTCAGCCGGAAGCTCCGGCCCCGGCGCCCGCAGCCGGCGCGAGCCATGACGTGAACATGGTGCTGGAAGGGACCGCGTATAAGTATGTTCCCGATCAGCTCACCATCAAGATTGGCGACCAGGTGGTCTTCCACAACGTCTCGGGCGGTCCGCACAACGTGCAGTTCTGGGCCGACAGCATCCCGGCGGGCTCGGCCGAGCCGCTCAGCACCGGCATGCCGGACCCCATGAGCCCCCTCGCGGGCCCCCTGATCGTAGATCCGAACGGAACCTACACGGTGAAATTCGCCAACACGCCGGTGGGGGAATACAAGTACTACTGCCTGCCCCACCTGGCGAACAAGATGACTGCGACCATCACGGTCACTCAGTAGGGACGGACTGACGGACTGACGGTCGGACGGACAGTATGAGAAGGGCGGAGCCGACTACCAGCTCCGCCCTTCGTGTTTTCCGTCCGCCCGTCCGCCCGTCCGCCCGTCCGCCCTTCCGTCGGTCCGTCAGTCCGTCAGTCCGTCTGTCCGTCCGGCAGCGCGCCACACCGCCAGGGCAATGGGAATCGGCACCACCAGGCCTGCGATCGCGTCGACCGCGTAGTGCATCTGGCAATAGACCACGGCCACAGCGAGGAGCAGCGTCGGTACCAGCAGGGCCAATCCAGCCCCGCGCGATCCCATCCAGGTGCTGATGGTGGCGGCCGCCATGGCGGCCACATGGGAGGCTGGGAAGGCCGCGCCATAGGAGCTTCCCACGGAGAGAATCCCGTACACCATCCGCGCGGCCCAGTTGTCGACGAAGGCGCCGTCTGGTCGGGGAAACTCGTAGTACGGTCCCGCGACCGGCAGCAGGAGAAACACCAGATAACAGCACAGGAAGGTCGCGACGATCATGGTCACCGCATTGCGGGCCCGTTCGCGCTCCCGGCGCCAGAGAAAAAACAGCGCCGGAAACGGCACGATGAAGTAGTAGGCGAAGTAGGTGGCGTGCAGCGCGGTCGACCAGAACCCGCTCGGACTTCTCCGCCACCAGTCGCGACTCACTTGCCCGCCGAACAAACCGGCTTCAATCCGCTGCACCTCGCTGTCCCACACCCGGACGTCGATTCCATTGAGCAGGTCGAGGGCGCCGTACAGGGCGGGCAGAAGCAGGACCGGGTAGATGTCGCGCACGGTGCGGCCCAGGGGTCCCAGACCGGGCAGGTGCAGCAGCCAGATGAGCCCGACGGTGAGCAGGTTGGCTCCGATAACCCAGAGCCCGTACGGGCGCTGGTCCAGCCGGATCAACGCCAGCAGCGTCACGATCCCCAGGTAGATCAGCATGAGCCGGTCGATCAGCTTGAGCGGGATCACAACCATCCCGCCTGACGGTACCATTGGAACGTGGCGGCGGCGCCGGCCGGGAGGTCGAACGCGGCCCGCCAACCGCTGATCCGTTCGAATGGGGTCGGATCGCAGGTCCAGCCCGGCGCGAAGAACTCGTTTCCCTTGTCTCGATTGAGCAGGGTGGTTCGGCCGGTGAGTCCAGCGACGGCGCCGGTGGCGTGCAGCATGATCCGGCCGATCGGAACGGGGATTCGGATGATTCGCAGCCGCCGGCGGGCCGCCTCGGCGATGGCGCGGACCAGCTCGGACGAGGTGACCACTTCCGGGTGGGCCGGGCAGAAGGTCTGTCCCGCTGCGCCGGCCACCGTGCCGGCCGCCACGATCGCCTGGGCCAGATCGGTGGCGTATACCAGGGAAAGCTGCTGTTCTCCCCGCCCGAAGACCGGCGCGACACCGTACCGCGCTATCCCCCGGAATACCCGGAAGAGCTCTCGATCGCGCGGTCCGTACACGGCGGGTGGGCGGACAATCACCCAGGGAAGGGGGCCGCTTCGTACGACCGCTTCTGCGGCGAGTTTGCTCCGGCCATAGGCGGTGACCGGATGCGACGTCTCATTCCCGCTGGCGGGCCGGCCCGGTTCCGAGGGTCCACCGGCGGCCAGCGATGACACGAACACCACCCGGGCTCCGGTATCGCGAGCGGAATCGATCAGGCGCTCGGTCCCGTCCCGGTTGGCCGCCATTCCTTCGGCATCGCTCCGGACCGCGACCAGCCCCGCCGCGTGATAGATGACCTCGGCGCCCCGGCTCGCCCGGTCGAGCGCCGGCCGGTCGTCGAGGTCGCCCGGCAACCACTCGACGCCGGAGAAACCGAGTGCCTCGGCTTTCGCCGGTGAGCGTACCAGGGCGCGGACCCGATCGCCGCGCCCGAGCAGCGCTTCGATCAGATGGGATCCGACAAACCCGGTTCCTCCGGTTACCAGAGCCGTCGCCATCCCGTTCCCCGCGTCCTAGAGTGGGCTATCGTACATCCGGAGGGTCTTGTAGTGCACGAAACCCATCTTGAGCAGCCCGGCGTTCATCGCCGGATTGTCCTCCAGGATCCAGCCGGCCTCGCCCCACGTCATGTTGTGCTGCCCGGCGCGGGTCCAGATCCAGTGATACAGCACCGCGTCGACGCCCTTGCCCCGCCATTCGGGGACGATGCCGAGCAGCAGGATGCGGGCGCGCCTCAGCTTCTCGCGCTTGAGCGACCAGAGCAGGTGGGGCAGGACCGGGAGCAGGTAGCCACGCCGGTTGGACCGGAATACCGCATTCAGATCCGGGAGCGCCAGCGCGAATCCGATGGGCCGGCCGTTCACCTCCACGATGGGAACCATGTCGGGCACGACCACAGGCCGGAATTGCTGCGCCAGGTGTTCGATCTCGGCATCGGTCATGGGGATGAAGCCCCAGTTCCGCTCCCAGCACTGATTGTAGAGCGACTTGACCAGCTCCACCTCGGCCCGGAAGCGACTGGTGTCAAGGGGACGGATCGTGAGGCCGAGCCGGCGGGTCACCAGGTCGACGGCGCGGGTCAGGCGCTCAGGTACGGGAAGCCCCGCCTCGCTTCCGCCCTGGTAGACCAGCAGATCCTTGACGGCCAGGAAGCCGGCTTGTTCCAACAGCGAGGCGTACCACTCCGGGTTGTGCGGCATCATCAGCGTGGGAGGAGTGTCATGGCCCCACACCAGCAGGCCGCATTCGTCGTTGGTGGAGAACGAGGCCGGCCCCCGCATCGTGTCGTGCCCCTCGAGCTTCAGCCAGCCGGCGACCGCGTCGAACAGGGCGGCCGCCACGGTCTGGTCCTGGATGGATTCGAAGAAGCCGAAGAAGCCGACTCGATCGCCATGATACTCATTGTGGAGCCGGTTGCTGATGGCCGCGATCCGCCCCACCACTTCCTCGCCTCGCAGGGCCAGGAAGTACTCCGCCTTGCCGTGCTCGAAGAACGGATTGCTGCGGCGGTCGAGCAGCGCCGCCACGTCCCGACGCAACGGCGGGACCCAGAGGGGGTCCCGCGCGTGGAGTCGATATGGAAGGCCGATGAACCTGCGAAGGTCCGCGCCCGATCGGACGGGGCGGACGGCGACCGGGGTGGTCAGATCGCCTCCAGCTCCTTCCCGATCCGAGCGAAGGCGTCCAGACACATGTCGATCTGCTCGTCGGTGTGGGTCGCCATGAGGCTGGTCCTGAGCCGGCACTGGGACTGAGGGACCGCGGGCGGTACCACCGGGTTGGTGAACACTCCGGCGTCGTACATCTTGCGCCACATGATCAGGGTCCGGTCGAGCGGACCGATCAGCACCGGGACGATAGGAGTCTCGGTGGGACCGATCTCGTAGCCCAGGCTCCGCAGGCCCTCGGCCAACCGCCGCGTGTTGTGCCACAACCGTTCGCGCCGTTCGGGTTCCCGCTTCATCACCTCGAGCGCGGCCAGCACGCCCGCCGTGTTGGAAGGAGGCAGGGCGGCCGTGAAGATGAAGGGCCGGCTGTGATGCCGGAGATAGTTGATCACCCGTTCGGAACCCGCCACGAAGCCGCCCACCGAGGCAAGGGACTTGCTGAAGGTGCCGACGATGAGATCCACCTCATCCTGCATCCCGTGGTGCGCCCCGGTGCCGTCGCCCTGGGGACCGAGGACCCCAAGCGCGTGGGCATCGTCCACCGCCAGGGCCGCGTTGTACTTGCGGCAGATCCGCACCAGCTCGGGGATGTCGGCGATGTCGCCTTCCATGGAGTACACCCCGTCCACGACCACCAGCCGTCCCCGGGACGGATCGTGCCGCTGCAGCAGGCGCTCCAGCACCTCATAATTCGCATGCGGGAACCGCTCGGTCACTCCGAAGGACAGCTTGGCGCCGTCCACGATGGAGGCATGGTCCTGCTTGTCCAGGAATACCACCTCGTTCCGGCCCAGGATGCCGGAGATCAGGCCCAGGTTGGCGCCGTACCCGGTGGAGAAGACGATACAGTCGTCTTTGCCGAGAAACTCGGCCAGAGCCCGCTCCAATTGGACATGGAGATCGAGCGATCCATTGAGAAAGCGGCTCCCGGTACAGCCTGACCCGTACATATGGAGGGCCCGGCTGGCCGCTTCGAGGACCTTGGGGTGGTGGGTCAGGCCCAGGTAGTTGTTCGACCCGAGCATGATCCGCCGCTGTCCCTCGATGACGACCACGGTGTCTTCCGAGGCCGAAATGGGCTTGAAATACGGATAAAGGCCGAGAGCCTTCACTTCCTCGGCCTTGGTGTACGCCAAGCACTTCTCGAACAGGGTGACGGTGGTCTGTTCAGTGTGGGGCACGGTCCCTCGCAGAGGATGGACGGTCCGACCGACAGTCAAGTCACGCAACAACTTAACTTAATTTGTGGGGCCCGGGACCACAAGCGAACCTGCCACAGGTTGGTTGCAGGGTCGCAACACGGTATTCTTCA
>DASWKS010000355.1:0-8219 GCA_036396495.1 Gemmatimonadales bacterium | reverse complement strand
GATTTCCCCTAAGACCGTGTCTCTGGATGTGGGCGAGGTGTTCCAATTCAGCGCCGTATCGGGTCCGGATTCGGCCGTCACGTGGTCCACCACCGGCGGAGCCATCACCCCATCTGGGTGGTTTCGGGCACCCGGAGAGGCCGGGACGTACCTGGTGGCCCTGCACCAGCCGAACGGGCAGAGCGATACAGCAGTCGTGACGGTGCAGGAGCCAGTGGCGCCCTATTTCAGTGACAGCTTCGAGAGCTGTCAATTGAGCCATGCCGACAGCACCGGTTTCGGGTGGGCCGAGAGCCGGGGTACTCCGTCGGACCAGCCGGTGGTCTCGAACCTCATCGCGCGCTCGGGGGTCTGCAGCCTCAAGTTCACCTTCCCAGCGGGAGGACCAGGAGCGGATGGCTGGAGCGAGCAGCGGTTCGTATTCGGAAAGAAGCTGAGCGAAGTCTACCTGGGATGGCACCAGTATTTCCCCACGGGGCTAGAGGTGCCGGCCATAGGTCCCAAATTCAAACACCGAAACGACCCATCCGGTCCGGACAACAACAAGCTGTTGAGGCTATGGGGCGAGGACTACACGGACTACGACGTGAAAGCCGGGTTCAGCATGCTGCCGAGGGGCGGGTTGGATGAGGACAGCCAGCTCAACACCGAATACATGCGACGCGGTGCGACCGGAAGCAAGATGGCGGTGGCCAACATTGGGCCTTGGACCAAGGTGGTGGGCAGCGACACTCGGGGGCGGTGGGTGAAGTTCCTGGTCAGGATGAAGCTGGCTGCCAGCCCCACAGCAAACGACGGGGTGCTGCAGCTCTGGCTGGACGATGTTCTGGTTGCCGACTATTCCAGCCTGCCGCTCTATAGCTCCCGAAACGGGGCGAAGAACTATATCCGGCACGGGTACTTGATGGGGTGGGCCAACAGCGGGTTCACCGAACGATCTACGACCTACATCGATGACGTGGTAATCTCGAGGCGTTCCGATCCTCTAGGGTTCGTGAACGGGCCGCACGATGATGTGACCAGCTCGCCGCTTCAATAAGCTGCACGGGCGGGCAGTTTTCTTTGGATTCCCCAGCCTTGAAGCGCGTAATTTCTCGGTAATCGAGCCCTGCCGCACCTCCGCAACAGCAGCATAAGTTCAATGCTCCATTAGGTTTATAGCTATAGCCCGTGACAAGACCTACTGTAAAGTTGCGGAACACCATCATGGCCCTCGATTTGCGACCCGAAGCCAGCAATTCTCACCGGTAAGTCGTCGACTCCGGACCAGCCGGCGTCGCATCAAAGGACAGAACAGGCATGATCTATCTGTCGAAACTCGCCAAGCGTCTGGCGCTGGCCGCACGATTCTCCTCAGGGGTCGCTCTGGCGCTTGCAGCCTGTACCACCCCTGAGGACCGGGAGTTCCTGAGTCCGAACAATCCTCAGCCGTCTGTGGTTACTTCCCTCTCAATCGAACCCAAAGTCGGTACTGTTCGACCCGGCGAGATCATCCGGTTTTCGGCCACTCCCCGGAACTTGGTGGGTAGCGTGGTCCAGGCCGACGTCGATTGGTCCGCCACGGGGGGGACGATTGGACCCGATGGCGTTTTCGTCTCAGATCAACTGGGTCAGTTCCAGGTAACTGCGAAGCTCCGGACCAACGCAGCGATTGCCGACTCGGCGCGGGTCTCCGTCTTCCTGCACCCCACCGACATCGTCAAGCTGACGGTGACTCCCAACGGGATGGAAGTGACAGTGGGCGAGGGACTTCAGCTCGAAGCGGTGGCCGAGCTGGCCGATGGACGAACTGTACGGCAGCCGCCCCTGGCTTGGACTGCTGCGGCCGGAGAAGTGGACGGCAGCGGATACTATGTTGCCCCCGAGGTCGAAGGCGTCTTTGCCGTGCAGGCCGCGGCAGGCTCCGGCGTGAAGGGGGAAGCGGCCATCAGAGTCAAGAACTCTCGCCGGACGCTCGGTTCGGTCCAGGTCAGTCCAGCCGACGCCACGTTGCTTCCGGGTCAGACCGCCCGGTTCAGCGCGATGGGCACTTACGACGATGGAAGCGCGCGGGCGGTCCAGGTAGTCTGGAGCTCGACCGGAGGTTCGATCGGTGGCGATGGCTGGTTCACCGCGGGATCGAGCGCCGGGACCTTCCGGGTGATCGCGCGGTTCAGGCAAGGTACCCAGGCCGACACCGCGGTTGTCAGAATCGAAGAGCCCCAGATCGTGGGCTTGCAGATCTCTCCCGACGGTTCGGCTCTTACCACCGGCGCGTCGCAAACGTATGTCGCGACGGCCCGCATGAGCGACGGATCCAGCAAGGCGGTCGGGGCGCGATGGGAGGCCACTGGAGGCTCCATCAACTCGGGCGGTCTTTACACCGCGGGCTCCTCCGCCGGCTCGTACCGCGTGGTCGGGTCGGTCGCGGGCACTTCGGCAGCGGACACGGCAGCCGTGACTGTCTCGGCTCCGGTCGTTGCCCTCACCGCTGTGATTCTCAATCCGTCCAGCGCGTCGGTGCCGGTGGGCACCAGCCGGCAGTTCAACGTCTCGGGAACCTGGAGCGATGGAAGCACCCAGACGCCTCCGGTCGTCTGGTCCGCCACCGGTGGGAGCGTGAGCACCGGTGGGTTGTACCAGGCCGGAAATGCTCCCGGCACCTACCTGGTGATCGCCACGTCCCCTGCCTGGGGGAAAGCCGATACCGCTACCGTCGTGGTCGGCGCACCGGAACTGCTGACGCTGACCATCGACCCGGCCAGCGCCTCGGTTCTCCCAGGACAGTCGCGCCAGTTCTCGGTGGGTGGCAGCTGGAGCGATGGGAGCAGCACCACTCCGCTGGTCAACTGGATCGCCGGCGGTGGCATCATTACCTCGGCCGGTCTCTACACCGCCGGCAGCAACCCCGGCACCTTCCAGGTCGTGGCCGTGCACTCGAGCGGCAACGCCGATACCAGCCTGGTCACCATCGCGCCGCCGCCGCCGTCCCTCTTGTCGCTGTCCTTGACGCCGACCAGCGCCAACCTCGCGCCGGGCAGTCCTGCGCAGTTCTCGGTCAGCGGGGCCTGGAGCGACGGAGGTAGCGGCACGCCTTCCGTTACCTACTCCTCGACCGGTGGCAGCATCTCGGCAGGTGGCTTGTACACCGCGGGTAGCGTGGCAGGGACCTATCGGGTGATCGCACAGCACACGGGCGGCACCCTGGCGGACACGTCCACAATCGTGGTGAGCGTTTCCGCACCAACCCTCACGGTCCTTACGATCGCGCCGAAGACGACCAGCCTGCAGACCGGCGGCACCCGCCAGTTCAGCGTGAGCGGCACCTGGTCGGATGGATCAACGACTCCGCCCGCCGTTGCCTGGACGACGAACGTTGGAACCGTCACCAACGCCGGACTATATGTCGCACCAGCGACGACGGGGACCTACCGCGTCATTGCCAGCCAAGTCGGCGGATCCCGAGCCGACACGGCGACCGTGACCGTGACCGCCGCCGTGACGATCGTCGCGTTGGAGGTGACGCCCGACCAGAAGAACATGCAACCCGGGCAGACCCAGCAGTACAGCGCCCAGGCGACGTATTCCAACGGCGGAACCGGGACGCCCACGATGAGCTGGAGCTCGTCAGGCGGGTTGGTCACCTCTGGCGGTCTGTACACGGCGCCCGCTGCGGCGGGCGGCTATCTGGTGATCGCCCAGGCGTCCGGCAGCACCCTCCGGGACACGGCGCAGGTGACGGTGAGCGCGCCCTCCACGGGCGGTACCACCGTGACGGTGACCCCCTCGACCCTCACGCTAGACATTGGGGAGGTCTATCAGTTTGCCGCCTTGGCCCGCTTGAGCGACGGCTCGACCCAGACCACCGGGCTCATCTGGAGCACCACGGGCGGCGGCCTGGTGGACGGCACCGGCCAGTACCGGGCACCCCGGACGGCCGGGATCTATCCCGTGACCGTGCAGCACAGCAGTGGGGCCACGAGCCAGGCCACCGTGACCGTCGTGGTCCCCTCGGCCCCCTACTTCAGCGACAGCTTCGACGGCTGCGGCAGCCTCAACAAGACCGCCAACGCGGCTGGCTTCCGCTGGGCCGACACCCAGGGCGGCGTCGGCGAAGATCCCGGCATCAGCTCCGCCATTGCCCGCAGCGGCTCCTGCAGCCTCAAGTTCACCTTCGTCGGCAGCAGCAACATGGCGGATGATAGCTGGAGCGAGCAGCGGTTTGCCTTCGGCAAGAAGCTGAGCGAGGTCTATGTCGGATGGTACCAGTACTTCCCGAGCGGGCTGGAGTCGCCCGCGGTGGGGCCCAAGTTCGTGCACCGCAACGACCCCAACGGGCCCGACAACAACAAGCTGTTGCGGCTGTGGGACGAGGATTACAGCCAGTACAACGTGAAGGCCGGCTTCAGCATGCTGCCCAGCAGCACCGGCGACGGGCAGCTCAACACCGAGTACATCTGGCGCAGCGCCAATGGCAGCGGGAATTCGGTTGCCAACGTCGGCCCCTGGACCGGCATCGTCACCAACGCCACCCGGGGCACCTGGGCCAAGTTTCGGGTCCGCATGAAGCTGGCGACCAGCGCCACCGCCAATGACGGCATCGTCCAGCTGTGGCTGAATGATGTCCTGACGGCCAACTTCACCACCCTGCCGCTCTACACCGCCCAGGCGGGGGCCAAGAACTGGATCCGCAACGGCTACATCATGGGCTGGTCCAACAGCGGGTTCACCCAGACCACGCACACTTACATCGACGATTTCGTCATCTCCGGCAACCCGATCCCCTGAATTCGAGGGGTCCCAAACGCGCCGCATGTCCTCCAGGGCATGCGGCGGCGGCATTGGTAGCGTCGGATCACGCGCCGCGTAGCCGCCCTTTGACCACGCCCGTGACCCATTGCCGGAGCAGCCGCCAATCGGCCCGGACGAGACTACGGGTCAGGTGTAGCAGGCGACGCCTGCGCATGACGCCATCGAGACGTCTCGCCTGTCGATGGTACTCTTCCTTCGGTAAGGGAGGGAGCGGCAGCAGGCCACGGCTTTCCCGAGGGTCGATCCGGATCTGATAACGGCCATTCACCCGGGTTCGGTGCAGCTCCACATGGGTTACGGTGCCGCGCTCCACCCCACAACGCAGGACGACTCCCTCGGACATGAGGTCATCCCACACCAGGTCACTGGCGAAGTTGCCAAGGCTGAGCGCCACCAGGCGTCCACTGCGCAGATCAGCCCGTCGGACCACGTGGGGATGGTGCCCCAGCACCACCGTTGCGCCCGCCGCGACCATCGCTTCGCCCCAGGCCGCCTCATCCTCGCTCGCCTGGGGCACAAACTCTTCACCCCAGTGGAGCGACACACAAAGCGAATCGACCTGGGGACGAAACCGGCTGATGTCCGAAACGATTTCTCCCAGACTGCCCTCGGCAAAGGGAGGCGTCTGATCGGGAAAGTACCGTCTGGGATGGAGGCAATAGCCGAGGAATCCGACCCGTTCTCCTCCGGCGTGCAGCACCAGCGGCTTCGAGCACCAGGGCGCGGTTCCGCGGATGCCGCAGACACCGATCCCAGCCGATTCCACCAGACGACAGGTCTCCAGGAAGGCGCCGGTCCCGTGCTGATTGGCGTGGTTATTGGCGACATTAAGCACGGTGAAGCCCAGGTCCTTGAGCTCGAGGGCAAAGCGCGGCCACCCCCGCATATGTCTCGAGGCCAACCGATCCGGGACGTATCCTTCAAGCGAGAGGATGACCTCGAGGTTGCCGAACACCACGTCAGCTCCGTCCAACAACGGAGCCACATCGTGGAAGACCTCCGCTAACCGCCGTGCTCCCAGCCGGCTGGCGAACCCGAACCCGGGCGCGGCTGCGGTGTCTCCGAGCATGAGATCACCAACGGCGACGATGGAGGGCATGTGGCACGAAGATAGCTTTGGGCGCGACAGGACGCCCGACCCCCAATTACCATACAGCCTGCCCTGTGCCCAACAGACCCAGCGTTTCCGTCATCATGCCGGTCCGGGACAAGAAGGACTTCCTCGTCGAATGCCTCGACACGGTCCTTCCCGCGGTTCACGCGTACGGCGCCGAGCTGATTACCGTCGACAATGGTTCGACCGATGGTGCGTGGGAGGTGCTGAGTGACCGACTGCGCGGCCAGGCTGTGTTGCTTCGAAGCGATTCACCCACCGTGGCCGGGGTGCGAAACCTGGGAGCCTCCTGCGCCACAGGCAGCATTTTCTGTTTCATCGACTCCGACTGTGCGGTGCCGGCGGATTATCTCGATCGAGTGGTGGCGGTATTGGCGGCGACCGGAGCCGGGGCGGTCGGCCACAAAGTGAGTTTCCCCGACCGATCGTGGATTGAGCGCTGCTGGCACAATCTGCATTTCATCGTTGAGGAAGGAGGTACCCGCTGGCTCCCCGGTGCATGCTTCAGCGTGACGGCCGAGGCGTTTCACAAGGTCGGTGGCTTCCGGGACGATCTGGTGAGCGGTGAGGACATCGAGCTGGCGGCGCGGCTCGCGCGCGGCGGATTCCTGGTGTGGAGCTCTCCCCGCCTCATTATCACGCATCTCGACAACCCTGACAGTCTCGCCAGCTTCTACCGCAAGGAAGTGTGGCGCGGGCAGGGTGTCAGCGCGAGCGGGAGCGTCTTCCTCAACCGGGTGCTGGTCATGACGTTCGCCCATCTGGTGCTATGCGCGCTGGCGGTGATCGGCCTCTTCCTTGCGCCTGGGAGGATTGCGGCCCGGGTGGGCCTGGCGCTGGTGCTGGTATTCCTGGTGCCGGTGGTTTCGGTAGCTTTTCGGATCCGGCAGGTTCGTCGCGGCGGGATGCGACCGCGATGGTGGCGTGAGCTGCTCCCGAGCGCGGTCCTGTACGGCGTGTACTACCTGGCCCGGGGGTGGGCCGCGATCCGGGTCTGGTCTTCCGGGCGACGAAGCTCCACCGCCCCATGAGCGCCCTGACCTATTTCGCGGTCCAACGGCTGCGCGGCGGAGTTCACCCCGACCAGATCCGCGAGGCGCGCCGGCTCCTCGATGCAGGGGGAGCGACCCTGGCGGCCCATGCTCGCTCCCGTCTGGCGGCGATTCACGGCCCGGCGGCGGAGCAGCCGGCATGGCTCGAACGCCAACCGTTGACGCTTCGGACCGACCTGACGGAGCCCCATCGCCAGTTGCTGGCTGGCCATCCGAAGCACACGGAGATCCGCCGCACCAGCGGTTCCACCGGCACGCCGTTCACGTTCGTCAAGGACAAGGCCATGGCGGCCTGGATGGACGCCACCATGTGGGCTGCCTACTCCTGGCACGGCGTCGGTCCAGGAGACCGGCGGCTCCGGTTCTGGGGTCTGGCGCTCAAGGGGAAGGTACGGTGGCGCCGTCAGGTGGCCGACCTGCTGACCCGGCAGATTCGCTTGAGCGCGTTTCAGGTTACCCCGGCCGATTGTCAGGAGTTCTTCCTTCGCGCCCGGCGCTTCAAGGCACGTTACGCCTACGGCTATCCCGCCCTGATGGTGCTCTGGGCGGACGAGTGTGCGGCGCTTGGACTGGACGGTCGCGACCTCGAATTGCACGCCGTCATCGCCACCGGCGAATTGCTCCCGCCCGAGACACGACGTCGCCTGACGGAGTTCTTCGGGTGCAACGTGGTCAACGAGTACGGCTGTTCAGAGAGCGGGGTCCTGGCCTTCGAATGCGAAGCCGGCACCGCGCACACGACGCCGGTGGCCGCGCTGCCCGAAGTCATCCGGCCGGACGGTACTGTGGCCGGTCCCGGTGAACTGGGCGAGGTGGTCGTGTCCGATCTGTACGGCCGGTACCTACCCATGCTGCGTTACCGGCTGCACGACCTGGCCGTGCCTACCCGTCAGGACACCTGTCGTTGTGGACGCGTGTTGCCGGGACTCGAGATTTCGGTCGGAAGACAGGACAGTTTCATCGAGTTGGCCGACGGGCGGCGCATCTACGACGCGATCCTTGCCTATTCAGTCCCCGCCGGCGTGTCAGGTTTCCGGGTCTTTCAGCGAAGCAGCCGGAGGTTGGAGGCGCAGGTAACCCTGGCTCGGGGCGTCGACCGTGAGGCTACACTCCGGGCCCTCTCCCGTAGCTGGAGCGCTGCGCTGGGCACCGGCTTGGAGCTGGAGATACAGGTGGTCGAATCGCTGCCGTTCGAGGATTCCGGCAAACTGCGGTACTTTGTTCCGCTCCGCCCTAGGGACGTGGCATGACGGTTGCTAACA
>DASWKS010000354.1:0-1530 GCA_036396495.1 Gemmatimonadales bacterium | reverse complement strand
GACAGAGCCACACGGAATCCCGGGTTCGCGGCCAAGGCCGCTCCTATAAGAGGTGTTCCCCAGCGCCCGGCGATCCTCCCGTAGGAGCCGGTGCACCGGCGACCCGCGCCGTTAGGCGCGGCAACCGGGCACCGTCGGCGCTTGCCTGTGCGGGTCCGCACGCAGACCGGCGGCAGGCCCGGCGGTCTGATGGGAGGTACCTGAGGATCCGGAAAAGACACCGCTGGACATGCGTGCCCTCACCGAACTGATAATCGGTCGCGACCAGTTATCAATTCGCTGAGAAGGTACCATGGCCCCGCATATCTCTCCCGCGGTGAAGCCCCGTTATCTGGCCGCTGCGGTCCCCGAGGACGCCTTGCCCGATCGCAAGATGGCCTTCATCAGGGCCTGGATCGCCGACCTGCCTGCCGGCAGGCAGGAGGGATTCGGCTTCTACCGGGGTTCCGGGAGCGCGCCGCGATCTCCCAACCGAGGGTAGGAGCCGGTTGCACCGGCGATCCGCGCCGGTGGCGCGGCAAGGCGACGCCGCTGGCGTGGCCGGGCCGTTCGGGCCGGGGTCGCCGAAGGCGATTCTCTCGCCGGTAGGGATCGATCCCGTGGGTGGCCTACGGCAGCAATTCGAAGTGGGCCGTGTGGGTCGGGACGATGGCGTGAAAGTCTCGGCGGTCCGTTGTCAAGACCCGCGTGATGTTTAGCCGCTCGCAGGTGGCGACCAACGCCGCATCGGCCAGGTCCAGGGCGAGGTCGCCATACTGGCCCATTAGCTCACGGCAGCGGACCATTCCCTCATGGTCAAGATCCTGGACACGGACGGCGCCGGAGAGCAACCAGGTCCACAGCCTCTCTTGAACCTGCCGATCAGGACCCAGTAGGTAAAAGGCCTCCGTCAACACCGGCCAGCAGGTAACCAGCGGTCCGCGCTCCCCCTTGAGGGCCGTGAGACAGTCGGTGTGGGCGCCATCGTCCGCATCGAAAAGGGCAACGATCGGTCCGTGTCCAGGCCGGTCACCGACCGACCTCGCGGTCGTGGAGGGTCGTCACAATGTGCTCCCGCGCCGTCCTCTCCTCCGACAAACGGCCGTGGCCGCTGTGATACTTCCCAAACAATTCCTCTCCCAACTCATAGGGAGTTCTACCCTGTTCTTCCGCCATCACCCGGTCGCGTAGCAGGCGGATCGCTTGGCGAATGACTGCGGATCGGCTCTCCCCGAGCCGACCGGTGACTTCGTCAAGGGCGTGTTGGGTTTCGGTGTCGAGTCGAACTGTGAGGGGCATCTTGTCTTCCGGGAATCTTGTGGCCAGGTGAAAGATCCACTGTATTACAACTGTAGTGCGACGCCCAACCTCCTGCAAGGATTGCCCATCTGTCCCGTCCCGTCCGCCTGGTTGGCACGGCGGGGCCTGCTGCCTCGGGTCGCCGACCTGCCTGCCGGCAGGCAGGAGGGATTCGGTTCCTACCGGGGTTCCGGGAGCTATCCTGGCTCGGGAAGGATCCGGAACCCCTCGCTGCGTGCGGCCTCCCGGAGG
>DASWKS010000353.1:0-4488 GCA_036396495.1 Gemmatimonadales bacterium | reverse complement strand
ACCCGTCGGGCAGGGGGGACCGGCCTGGGGCTCTCCATCGTGGAGCGCACGGTTGAGGATCATGGCGGCACGGTCGTCGTGACCAACCGCCCCTCCGGCGGGGCGGTGGTGGAAGTGCGCTTGCCGCTGCAGCCGGCGGATGGCGAGGACGGCGCGTGAGCTCCACCCGGCAGCGGGTCCTGTTGGTGGACGATGAACCATCCATCCGGTTCGCCGTGCGGGATTTTCTGGAGACCCACGGGTTCGAGGTCATCGAAGCGGAGACCTGCGAGAGCGGCCAGAAGGGTTTCCATGAGACCGCGCCCGACATCGCCATCCTGGACTACTCGCTGCCGGACGGAACCGCTCTCGATTTGCTGCCCCGACTCCGCGCCGAGGACCCCTCGGTCCCGATCATCGTGCTGACCGGCCACGGCTCGATCGACCTGGCGGTCCGGGCCATCAAGGAAGGGGCCGAGCAGTTCCTCACCAAGCCGGTGGAGCTGCCTGCCCTGCTGCTGGTGGTATCGCGAGCGCTGGAGAATCAGCGCCATCGAAAGGTCAGCACCGCGGACTCGAGCCGGGAGAACCGCGACGCCGTCGACGTTTTCCTGAACGGCAGCCCGGCCATGCGACGGCTCCAGCGCGACGCCCAGATCGCGCTGGAAGCCAACAGCCCGGTCATGCTGTTGGGGGAAACCGGAGCCGGCAAGGGGGTGCTGGCGCGCTGGCTGCACCGACATGGACGCCGGTCGACCGAGCCGTTCGTCGATCTCAACTGCGCCGGATTGTCGCGGGAACTGCTGGAAAGCGAGCTGTTCGGCCACGAAAAGGGCGCCTTTACCGGGGCGGTCGCGACCAAGGTCGGGCTGCTGGAGGCGGCCCACCGCGGCACCCTGTTTCTGGATGAGATCGGCGACATGGACCTCTCGATCCAGGCCCGGCTGCTCAAGGTGCTGGAGGAGCAACGCTTCCGGCGGGTGGGCGATGTGCGGGAGCGGCGGGTGGACGTGCGCCTGATCAGCGCCACGCACCACGACGTCGAAGCGTTGGTGAAGGAAGGCAGGTTCCGGGGGGACCTGTTTTACCGGATCGGGGCCATCCCGTTGCGGGTGCCTTCACTGCGAGAGCGCCGCGAAGATATCGTCCCACTGGCCCACGTGATGCTGAACCGCCTGGGCGCAGATCTGGGCCGTCCCGGAATCGGGCTGTCGCCCGGGGCGGGAGAGGCGCTGGTGGCGCACGACTGGCCTGGTAACATCCGAGAGCTCCGGAACGTGCTCGAGCGGGCTCTGCTCCTGGCCCGTGGCCCGGTGATCGAAGCCGGCATGCTGCCACTCGCGGTTCCGGGACCTGGGAGTGGAGCGACCGACTCGAGTGACGAGGCCGACCTGACCCTGAGCCTGGAGGAGATCGAGCAGCGGCATATCGAGCGGGTCCTCAAACACGAAGGCGGCCACGTCGAACGGGCCGCAGTCCGTCTAGGAATCTCTCGCAGCACCCTGTATCAGAAGATCCGCCGGTACCAGTCAGGGACCTCGCGCTAGGCCCTCTGCCCCGCAATCTCAGTCCGGAATCCGGACTGGAATCTGGAATCGAGACCACTTCTACTGCTCATGCCGGCCCTGATCCTGGTCGGAATCAGTTGGTGTAACTCGTTGTAAATTCATAGCTTAGTAGAACTGCTGCGAGCTCGAACCCAGAATGGCCGCCGGCTTGCCTTAAGGGATGGCGACCATTCACGGAGCTAATGTGTTGCCGTCCCTTCTCATCGTCGAAGATTCCGAGCCGATCCGGTTTGGCCTGACCGAGTACTTCCGGACCCGGGGATACAACGTGGACGCGGCCGGCGAGTTGGAAGAGGCGCTCGCGCTCCTGACCAGCCGGGGCTACGACCTGGTGATCACCGATCTGCGGTTGTCCGAGGTCGGTCAGGTCGAGGGCCTCGACGTGATCGCCGAGATCCGGGAGCGGTATCCCGATACGCGGGTCATTCTCCTGACCGCGTACGGCTCTCCGGCGGTGGAAGCGGCGGCGATCCACCTGGGTGTCGACCTGTTTCTTCAGAAGCCCATTCGGCTGGGTGAACTGGAGCAAGCCGCGGTCGGCTTGTTGCGGCAGGCCGCATGAGCCCTGTGGAATCGAGACTGCTGGACTCGGTCCTCGCACCCGGCGGACTTAGAACGCTGTTCCACCCGATCTACGAGGTGTCGGGCGCCGAGGGCACAAAGCTCTGGGCGGTGGAAGCCCTGATCCGCGGCCCCCGCAATACCAACCTGGAGTCAGCGGTTACGCTGTTCGAGTTCGTGCGGCGCAAGCGGGCCGAACCGGTCGTGGACCGGGCCTGCATCCGCACCGCGCTGGGCGAGGCGCGCCACATTCCGAACGCTCCGTCCATTGGGCTCAACGTGCACGCCTCGACCCTGGGACGTGACCCCGATTTCCTGTCGTTCCTGCTCCAGACCGCGCTGGAAAACGAGATCGCCCAGGAACGGCTGATCGTCGAGATCGTGGAGCAGGTGCCCTACTATCACGAGCGGACCTTCCGCCGCAACCTTGACCAGCTGCGCAACCGGGGCATCCGGGTGGCGCTGGATGACGTCGGCGTCGGGCATTCGAACCTCCGCATGATCCTGGAGACCCGGCCCCAGGTCCTCAAGATCGACGGCACCATCGTCCGGGGTTGTCACGCCGACTACTATCGCTGGGCCCTGCTGGAGTGGACCCAGACGCTGGCGGCGCGCCTGGGTGCCTGGCCTCTGGCGGAAGGCATCGAAGACCAGGCCGACCTGGCGGCGGTCACGGCCTGCGGCATTCGGCTGGTGCAAGGATTTGTCTTCTGCAAACCGATGCCCGCCGCCGAGCTGGCCGCCGTGGATCTGGTCGCGCGGGCCCGGCTGGTGCTCGCCGAGCTCCCCTTAGAGGCCGCGTGACCCGAATTCCGGCGCCGCCCGGCGACGGGCAACGCTTCCCGGTGCTGTTCGAGCACACCAGCGACATCGCCCTCGTGGTGGACGCAGATGGCGCCGTTCGTGATCTCAATCCTGCCGCCGAGCGCCTGCTCGGGTTCAAGCGGAACGACGTGGTAGGCCACTCTCTGCTCGAGTTCATCGCGCCGGAGCACCGTGCGGACGTTGCAGCCATCCCCCAACGTATGGGGCCCGGCGCCGAACTCGAGACCGAGGTGGAGCTTGTCAGCAGGTCGGGAGACCACATCGTGCTCGATGCGCGGACGGTACCAGTGACGCGACCGGGCCGGGCGACGGAGTACCACTGGATCGCGCGGGACCGCACCCGCCGCAAACTGGCGGAGGAGCGGGTCCGGGCCGCCCAGGATGTCTCGAACGACTTCGTCGCGGCGGTGAGTCACCAACTGCGGGCGCCGCTCACCGTGATCAAGTGGTCGCTGGAGCTGGCGGCGAACACGCCCGGTATCGGCCCCGAGGTCAAGGAGCTCATCGCCGGTTCCCAGAGCGCAGCGGAGGAGCTGATCCGGGTTTCCACCGATCTCCTCAACTACGCCCGGATCGACGAGGGCGACACGCCTTTCACCTACGAGCAGGTCGACCTCGGCGCCCTGACCTGGAAGGTGCTGCGGGACCTCCGCTGGTTCGCCAGCGCCCAGCGGCACCAGATCACGGTGGGAACCGCCGGTCAGGACGCCTCGGCCCTGAGCGATCCCATTCCGCTGAGCCAGGTCATGCAAACCCTGCTGGGCAACGCCATCCGATACACCCCGCCGGGCGGACAGATCAACGTCGGCATCATGGGCGAGCGCGACAGCGTGGTGTGGTCCATTTCGGACACCGGACCGGGCATTCCGGCCGGATTGCTGGAGCGGGTGTTCGACCAGTTCGCTGACGTCACGGGCAGCGGAGTGGGGCTGTATATCGTACGGCGGCTGGTGGAGCGGCTGGGTGGGAGCGCGTGGGTCGAGTCGGCACCGGGTGAGGGGTCGACCTTCGCGGTGCGGATCCCCCGGAGCCCCAGCCAGGTGGCTCCTTCTACCGACGCGGAGGCCGCGTGAAACTCGGCCGGCCGGCCCAGGTCCTTCTGGTGGAAGACTCCCCCTTCCTGCGGTATGCCGCGAGGGCGGTGCTTCAGCGACGGGGCTACGACGTGCTGGAGGCGGCGGACGGGCAGGAAGCGCTGGACCTGCTGGCCCGGACCCGGCCCGATGTCATCCTGCTCGATCTGGTCATGCCCCGGGTGTCGGGCGAGGAAGTGCTCCGGGCCCTCAAGAACAACCCCGAACTGGCCCGGGTTCCGGTCGTTATGCTGAGTCCCGAACCCGACTCCGAGACCGGAACGGCTCTCGCAGGTCAGGTGGAGGGCTGGTTCGACAAGGCTCGAATGTCGCTGGTACACCTGGCGGACCGGGTCGAGGCTGTGCTCAACGACCGGCGGGTCGCGTGACCCGGACGCTCTGGCTGGCTGGCGCGGCCCTGGTGGCCTCGGCGGGGTCGCTTTCGGCGCAGGCGGACGCACGACCCGCTCCGGGACGGGTGG
>DASWKS010000352.1:0-7157 GCA_036396495.1 Gemmatimonadales bacterium | reverse complement strand
TCGGCGCCTAACGTGGTGTAATAGAAGGGCCGCTGGATCAGCGAGCCCTGCGAGTTGACCTGGGTCCAGCTCTCGCCCGCGTCGTCGGAGCGGTACAGTCCGCCGCCCGGCTTGGCTTCGATCAGCGCGTACACCCGGCGGGGGTTCGCCGGGGTGACCGCGAGATTGCCCTTGCCGATCAGGTCGGTGGGAAGGCCGGTCCGGATGGGGGACCAGGTTTCGCCGCCGTCATTGCTTCGGTAGAAGCCCCCTTCGCGCGAGCCGCTGATGATGCTCCAGGGCTTTCGCTCGATGCGCGACATCCAGGCGTAGACCACGCCGGGATTACCCGGCTGCAGCTCCAGGTCCATCGCCCCGCTGCTGTCCGACACGAAGAGGGTCTTCTTCCAGTTCTTCCCGCCGTCGGTGGTCTTGAACACCCCTCGCTCGGCGTTCGGCTTGAACAGATCACCGTAGGCCGCGACCCAGACGGTATTGGGATCGGAGGGATGGATCCGGACCGCCCCGATCTGTCCGGCGTGGTACAACCCGGCGAATTCCCAGGTCGTGCCGGCGTCAGCCGTCCGGTACACGCCCCGCCCGGTGGAGACGTTGCTCCGCACCCCATCCGATCCGGTGCCCAGGTAGATGACTTCGTGGTTCGATTCGCTCACCGCGATCGAGCCGGTGGAGCCGAGCGGGACCTTGCCGTCGGTGATGGGGACCCAGCTCTCCCCGCCGTCGGTGGTGCGAAAGACCCCTCCGCTCGCCACGCCCAGGTAGAACGTCCGGGGTTGGGAGGGCACGCCGCTGACCGTCGTCACCCGCCCGCCCCGCGACGGTCCGACCAGCCGGTAGCGCATGCCGCGGAGGAGCGCGGTGTCGACCGAGGCCATCATCGGAGCGCGCGCGGCCGGTGCCTGGATGGACGCGAGGGCGAGGAGTGTCAGGTACATCTCGAATCCTCAGTTGGTCGCTGGAGTTGAGCCGGAGTTACCGGTCGGCCGGGTACAGACCCAGCACCACAATCTCGTAGGGCAACCGGCCCTCGAGCGAATATTTTCGCGTCCTGGTAGATGTCGAAGGTCCGCTTGGTGCTGCTGGCAAGTAGCCGTCCACCGGACGATAGGTGTGGAGCAGGTTGATGCCGCCGGCTCTGGTAATGGGGTGAATCTCGAACACGTGGTCGGGGTTGGCATTCCGGAGCGGCGTCGTCTGACGGCCCTGCTCCTCTCTCGCGCCGAAGGCATGCTCGGGCCACACCCGCCAGGCGCCGGTGATCTTGACCGGCCGTTCGGTCGCCTGGGCCTGTTTCACCAGCTCGACCGCGGAATCCGCCGAGCTCGCGTTCTTGATCTCGCCCACCAGGCGTAGGCCGATCTCGGGGGCGCGACCGGCGAAGTGGTAGTCGCCGTCGAACATCGGCGGGTTGGACCGATCCGAGATGGCATCGACGGTAAAGGTCGCGTCGATGGTCACCCGATTCTGGTAGGCTGCGATGAAGGACCGGTTGAGCTCGATCTGGACCTGATCCTGGGCCACCTGCGCCGCCACCGCTCCGTACGCGATCGTGAGCCGGCGGCCCACCGAAGCGCAGGCCGCCAGACCAACGCACCAGAGCAGGGGAGCCGCTCTCCCGGCCAACCCCGTCACCGGCTCGCTCGCCGCCTGGCCACGATCAGGACCTGGATCTCGTCCAGCCGCGGGTTCACGAAGTCGAGCCGGACCCGCCCGTCATCGGTGAGCGAGACGGTAGCCGGGACCGCGCTGTGGGTGAGGTACCACCCGGCCGGCAGCACCACCGCATTGGATGGACGGCCGAAGCCCCGATCCCAGATCAGCTCATCGCCTTCCAGCCGGTAGCGAGCCGGGTCGGTGTAGGTCTCCGAGATCCGAAGCCGGAGGGTCCGCCCCTTTTGCACGGGCGGGAACCGGATCAGCACCAGCTCGGTCTCGGGCTTGACCGGCTCGCCGATGTCGATCTGAGCCCGGGTGATCGCGTCGCCCGTGAGGATCTGGGTCTCGAGCGGTTCGCCGGTGTCGAGGACGATAGCGCGGGGTTTCGACACCGTGCTGCCGGGCCGCACCACGTTGAGGTAGCGGTCCACCCCCTCGCGGCTCTCAGTGTAATCGTGGTAGAGATCGAAGGCGTGGGTCTCCGGCTGCTGCAGGAAATACACGATCTCGCGGGTTTGGGTGGCCCGCTCGGTGAGCCGGGCTCGCAGCGCGGCCGAGCCACCCGCCGGGGTCTGGGCCACAAGCGGAGTCGCGGCCCAGAGCAGGATGCCGGCTCGGGCCAGCCGTCTCATCGGGCCAACCGGCGGGTCCGCACCACCGATAACCAGTCCATGTCCGCCCCGATTATCTACCTCGGCCTCGATGTCCATAAGGACTCGATCACGTTCGTGCCTGCTTGAGCAGGAGCTGGGAACTGGGGCGTATGGCCACGGTGTATTTGGCCGAGGATCTCAAGCACCAGCGGAACGACTTCAGGCTGGAGTGGCGCCATGCACCCCGTCAGTGACTTCGGGTGGCCAAGGCGGCGACGAAGACTCGCAACCGACTACGGCCGGATCCCGATCCCGATCGCGAACACCAGGTCGCCCTGCCGCTGGTCCTGGGGGGCTATGCCCTGAGTGGGCAGTTTGCTCTGATCGAACGAGCTCAGCAGGTACCGCGCTTCCGCCGTCACCTCGATCGGTCCATTGCCGACCCCGCGGAAACCCAGGCCGATGTCCACGGTCGGCCGCACCTGGTCCTGAGCATCGGTGAGATCGAACAAGTACCACTTGAACCCGCCGCCGAGCCGGAGCGTCGGCTGGAAATGCCCTCCGAGCCAGCCGGTGGCCGTGAGCAGCACTCCAGCCGTGCCCCCCGTCAGCATCACCTGGTTGGATGGACCGACCACCGATGAGCGGATCGAGCTCCCGAGCGTGATGGTCCCAAAGGTCAGGATGCCGTTCGCGTAGACCGAAACGGACGGGGAGGCCAGGTACTGCAGGTCGAGCGAGAAGACCGGTCCGGCCCCGAGCCGTGTGTCGTGGGAGTCTGCCGCGACGATCAACGACGAGAGGGGTACGTACCCGCCGGTCGAGGCGCCGATTCGCCAGCTGCCCGAGCTGGTTGGCCCTGTTTGCGCGCTTACGACCGTCGCCGCCATCATAGCGCCGGTCACGAGCCCGAGCGCCCGGCGTGCCGTTGCCATCACGTTTATCGATTCGCGTCTCATGGTGATGGTCATCAGTTGAAGGTGATCGATCCGGTCGTCGCCGGAAGCAGACCCGCCCCGGTGATCGTGAAGGTGCGAGCGCCCGCCGCCCCGGTCACGTTGATGAGCGTGAAGCTGACCGTGCCGCCGCTATCAGTAGACCTCGTCAAAGTGCCATTGAGCGTGCCGCCACCCGAGGCGATGGCAATGGTCAACTGCACGCTCGACAGCGCGACAGCGGCACCGGCCGAGTTCCGCAACTGCACCGTGATGGTGAAGTTCGTGCCGAGGTTGATCGGCCCGGCCGGTGCGCTCGTGATCGCGATCTGGGTGGCCGACTGCGCGGTAAAGGTCACCGGGTTGCCGGTGACGCCGGATCCCGTGACCGTCGCCCTGAGGGTGTTGGGGGCCCCGCTGCCGAGGGTCCAGCTGCCAACCACCGCCAGGCCCAGCACGTCGGTGACCTGGTTCAACCCCGTGGCGGATCCGCCCCCGAGTAATACCGCAAACGTCACGCTCGCCCCAACCACCGGGTTCCCGTTGGCATCCGTCACCTTGACGGTCGGCTGCTGGGCAACGGCCGTTCCTTGCACCGCCACCTGATTAGTGCCGGCGGTCGCGACGACGTTGGCTGGCACGCCCGCGGCGGCCGTGGCGTTGAAGGTCACGCTCGGAAGCCCGGCCGCGGTGGCCGTTACGGTGTTGAGCCCGATCACCACACCGAGCTTCCACGCCGTGAGCGTCGCAACGCCGTTGGCGTTGGTCGTGACCGGAGAGCCGGTGACACTCCCGCCACCGGCCGTCACGACAAACGTCACGACGATTCCCGAGACCGGTACGCCTGAGATGTCACGCACGATCACGCTCGGCGGATCGCTGACGTTGGTGCCGGCGGGGGCCGTCTGCGTGGTCTGTGAGGCGGCGACCATCGAGACGGGCACCCCCGCCACTCCGGTTGCGGTGAAAGTCACTGCCGGGAGCCCAGGTGAAGAGGCCCTGAGCGTATTCGTGCCGGGCAAAGCGCCCAGAAACCATCCACCGACCGAGGCCGCCCCGGTGGCATCGGTTATCTGATGCGCGGCGACCACGCTGCCCCCACCGGACGTAACCTCAAAGGTGACACTGGCCCCCGGCACTCCGTCACCGGCGGCGTTCCTGACCGCCACCGTCGGAGCCACCGGTACCAGCCGGCCGACTGGTGCCTGCTGGTTGTTCCCGGCCGTCGCCACCATCTGCGACCCGGTCGGGGCCGTTGCGGTGGCGGTGAAGACGACCGGATTGTTGTCTACGCCGCCCTCTTCGACCCGGGCGGCCAACGTGTGCACCCCCGAGGCCGGGCCGAGGATCCAGCTTCCCACGGTGGCGATGCCCTGGGAATTGGTCAGGCGAAGGCCGTTGGTCACCCGGCCACCGCCCGAGAGGACCGAGAAGCTCACCAGTGCGTCTGCCACCAGATTGCCGAAGCCATCGGTGACCCGCACGCTGGGTGCTATCGGGACGGCGGTGCCGGCGGGCGCGGATTGGTTGTCGCCGGCTACCCCGGCAACAGTCGCCGGGCGGCTGGCGGTCACGGTGGCTGTGATCGTGGTTGATATTCCGCTTGCGGTGGCCGTGAGAACGTTGGCCCCGGCCGTCTGCCCGAGAGTCCAGCGGGTACGGGCGATGCCGCTCCCGTCGGTGACCGCGGTCGCGGGATCGACGGAGCCGCCGCTGGCCGCACTGAAGGTTACGGTCGCTCCTGGCAACGGCTGATCATCGCTGCCGAAGACACGGACCTCGATGGGATCGGGGAGGACACGTCCCGCAGGACCACTCAGCCCCGCACCATCGACGGCCTCCAGCCGCGCTGGCGGGAGCGGTGCATTGACGGTGGTCTCGCCGCAGCCGGCGAAGCTCGCGAATCCAACCGCTGCGCCGAGGAGCGCCCGGCGTCCTCGACCGAAACTCCGGAGGAATGGGGTTGCCACTGTGAGCGCCCGTCGTGAAAGCCGACCTACAGAATGCGTTGGAGTCTGCGCCCCAAGCGTGGCGCCGGAGATCCCTACGGGAGTCTCGGCCCGAAAGTGACGGGCACGGAGAGGGTGCGTGGGGCGCGATCCGCTGGAGGTCGGCTGGCGGTAGAGAGCCGCCGAGACGTTCCGACAGGAACACCCTCAACAATATCTGATACGGCTTATTGCGCTTGTTGGCAAGGGCCTTGAGCTCGGCTAGCAAGGGGGTGGGGAGGCGTCGGCTGGTGCGAGCCGTGTCATCGCGCCAACCGGCGGGCCCGCACCACCAGTGAGGCGGCGTCCGGGCCGGCATTGATGAAGCTGAGGAAGGTCCGGCCCCGGTCGTCGGTGAGGACCTGCGACGGCACATTGCAGCCGATGAGTTCGTAGCCGTCAGGCAGCACCACGGCGTTCCGCTTGATCCCGAGGGAGCGGGTAAACACAAGGTCAGCTCCGTCGAGGTAGTAGCTCTTCGGATCGCGATAGGTTTTGTCGATCAGGATCCGGACTTCGCCCTCGCGGGGGACCGACCGGGGAAGCTCGATTCGGATGTATTGGGTTTCCAGATCGGCGCTCGGCAGGCCGCCCGCGCGGGCGGTAGCGCCATCGACCACTTCGAACCGGAGCGGGGCGCCGGTCATCCGGTCGAAGACGGCTTCGTCGCTGGCCTCGCTCCCTTTCCGGATGGGATTGAAGAAGTAGCGGGCGCCCGGGGTGGTGGCGGACACCTCGTAGGAGATCTGGAACTTGCCCGTTTCCGGAGCCAGCAGCACGTAGCGGGTGTATTCATCCGCCTCGGTCTGCTGCTGGGCCGCCATCGGAACGGGTGTCGCGCCAAGCAAGAGGCCAAGCATGCCCACCAGGGCCGAGCAAGAAAGCAGGGTGCTCACTGAGATCCCCGAACGCGGTGTCCCCATGATACCCGGCGGTGGGGAAGCCGGCTACACCGGGGGCTCCGGGCAGGGCTGATAGGGTTCTGGCCCTCCTTCCATCAAATGCCGACGTCACGGTCCAGCTCCATTCCTACCCGCCGGCCTAGGACCTCGAACGCAGTACCCCGCTCGAAGGCGCTGCGATGCAGTCCGGGCCTGCTCACGAGCTGTTGTACCGCGGAATCAACGGCTCGGTAGCGGTGCGTGTCAACCGAAGCATGGTGGTGATGACGACAATGGGCGCTTGCTACCCTGCTCCTGCGGATACCTCCAGCACTCCCCTTTCTAGAGTCCCGGCGATTTCTACCTCGCCCTCGGACCAGAGCCCGCCCTGCTCCATACGCAGGGTCGGAATGGCATCGCGGCGAAGGCCGCGTACCACCACCGAGCTTCCACCGCACTGCGGGGGGTACGATTCGAGCAGCTCGGCACAGAGACGTACGTCTCCCTCGATGCGCCCCACCAGGAATCCCGTAAGCCGGACCTCGCCGCGCGCTCCCCGGGCGACAGCCTCCTCCACTCGCATGACACCTCCGGCGCCAAAGGGACTGCCGCAGGTCGCGGCCGCGAGAAGGAGGACCAACCTGGCCCGCCTCCCCGCGACCCGGCGCGCTGACCTCAGGTGTACAGGTTCTTCCACTGTACCAGGTTGTCGAAGACCGGCTGCACAATGCGAACGCCGCCGTTGAAAACGGCGCCGCCGGTGTTGTGGACGGCCACGATGTGCCGTTGTCCGTCCTTGTACCGCCAGTCCGGGCTGCCACTCTGCCCGCCATAGGTGTCGATGCGGTAGTAGACTCTCCGGTCCGTGACGGCCAGAATGTTATTGGCGTTCCACCACTGCGTGCCGTATGGCTTGTCGCCCGGGTAGCCCGAGTTGTTGACATTCAGGCCGAGCAGACTGAAGTAGGACAGGTTGGCTAGCCCCATCCAACCTACCTGGTTGCCGAGCTTCTGGGCGGACGGCAGCACCAACACCGCGTAGTCGTAGTTCGAGCTATGACTCTCCGTCCAGCCCTTGACGCTGTGGTAGAACGTGCTGGTGGC
>DASWKS010000351.1:0-5346 GCA_036396495.1 Gemmatimonadales bacterium | reverse complement strand
GGATGCGGGCCGCCCGGTCGCGGGGGTGAAGGAAGGCGCCGGCCCCAAGCGGAGCGAAGCCCTCGCTGCGCAGCAGCTCGTACAATCGCTCCCGCTGGTCTCGCTCCGACCAGTCGAACCGGGCGTGCAGCAGAGTCCATTGCCCGTCCCAGGCTTCCGGCCTGGGTCCGAGAATCTTGGCGAGACCCGCGTCCGCCTCGGCCTGGGCCAGGGGTGACAGCCGATAGAACTTGCCCCGTCCCGCCCGCCGGGTCGCCAGCACCGCCGTGCGCTCCATCCGGAACAAGGTCTGACGGACCGCGGGCGCCGCGTGGCCCAGGGCCCCGAACGCCCGCACAAACCACAGGCCCGGCAGCTCGCCGCCCCGCCGCCGGCCGTAGAAGCTCAAGCCGGAGTACACCGCGTAACTGATGGGGGCCGAGGTAACAGTTGACAATAATTCGTCATACATCGCAAATACGTTAACTATTATCGGGGAGTTTCGACAGCCACCCCGGGCCCGTTCCCCGCTATATTTTCGCCGATGAATCCCGTGTACCTCGACCACGCCGCCACCACCCCGGTCCGCCCCGAGGCGCTGGAGGCGATGCTGCCGTTCCTCAGCAACGCCTGGGGCAATCCGTCGAGCGCCCATCGGTTCGGCCGCGCCGCTCGCGCCGGTCTGGATCAGGCTCGGCGCGAAGTGGCGGAGGCGGTCGGCGCCGAGCCGAACCAGGTGGTGTTCACCTCGGGCGGCACCGAGGCCGACAATCTCGCGGTGATCGGCGCGTCCCTCGCTGCCCGCGACCGGGGTGATCCGATGCTCGCGGTGGTGTCGGCGATCGAGCACAAGGCGGTGCTCGCCGCCGCACATGAAGTGAAGCATCTGGGTGGAGCGGAGCGGATTCTGCCGGTGGACCGGCGGGGCCAGGTGCAGCTCGACGCGCTCGATCAGGCCCTGGCGGACCGGCCCTCGGTGGTGTCGATCATGTGGGTCAACAACGAGGTCGGGGTGATGCAGCCGGTCGCCGTCCTCGCCGATCGATGTCACGCCGCCGGCGTCCCCTTTCACACCGACGCCGTCCAGGCCTTCGGCAAGGTCCCCATCTCGGTTCGCGCCCTCCCCTGCACACTCCTCACCATCTCCGGCCACAAGATCGGCGCTCCCAAGGGAATCGGCGCGCTGGTGGTGCGCACCCGCGGGGCGGTGGATGCCATCATCCACGGTGGCGGGCAGCAATTCGGCATTCGCCCCGGGACCGAGAACGTAGCGGGCGCGGTGGCGCTGGGACGGGCCGCCCTTCTGGCCGCGCGCGAGGCTGCCGAGGAGGCGGTCCGGGTGGGCGCGCTCCGCGACGAGCTCGCGGCCCGGCTCAAGGCCGCCGTGCCCGATGCCGTGGTGCACGGCGAGGAGGCCGACCGGGCTCCCCACGTGCTCAGCGTGTCGGCGCCGGGAACCGACAGCGAGGCGTTCCTGATGCACCTCGATCTGGCGGGGATCTGCGCCTCCAGCGGCTCGGCCTGTTCGACCGGGGCGGTGGAGCCCTCTCACGTCCTCATCGCGATGGGCGTGAGCCGGGAGCTGGCCTTGAGCGCGGTCCGCTTCAGTCTGGGGCGGGAAACCACCCGCGACGACATCGAACGGGTCGCCCTGGCGTACCCGGGAATCGTCGACAAGGTCCGACAGCTGTCGGTGGTGCTGGGCCGTGTCTAGACAGAGGGTGCTGGTGGCAATGTCGGGCGGGGTCGACAGCTCGGTGGCCGCCGCCCTCCTGGTCGAGCAGGGCCACGAGGTGATCGGCGCCACCATGAAGCTGTTCTGTTATGGTGACGACGTCCCCGACCGCCCCTGCTGCTCGCTCGATTCCATCAACGACGCGCGCGCCGTGGCGCATCGGCTGGGTATTCCCCATTACCTGCTCAACCTGGAAGACCGCTTCGGCGACAAGGTCATCCGGAACTTCGTGGATGAGTACGCCCGCGGCCGTACCCCCATTCCCTGCGTCCGCTGCAACTCGTTTACCAAGTTCCGCGATCTGCTGGCGCACGCCGACGCGCTCGGCTGCGATGCAATCGCCACCGGTCACTATGCCATCGCCGAGCGGGGCGAGCTGCGGCGGGGCCGCGACCCCGCCAAGGATCAGAGCTACTTCCTCTGGGGCATCGATCCCGCGGTCGTGGCCCGGATGCTGACCCCGGTCGGCTCGCTGACCAAACAGGAAACCCGAGCGCTGGCCCGCCGGCTTGGCCTCGAGACCGCCGACAAGCCCGAATCGGTCGAGATCTGTTTCGTGCCGGATGGGGACTACGTCGGCGTGCTGCAGCGGCGGCTGCCATCGGATGCTCCGGCGCTCAGCCCCGGTCCGCTGGTTACCACCACCGGAGAGGTCATCGGGGAACACCAGGGCTTTGCCCGGTACACCGTGGGACAGCGCCGGGGTCTTCCCGGCGGCTCCAGCCGGCCGCTCTACGTCATCGATATCCGCCCGGAGCGGCGGGAGGTCGTGGTGGGAACCGCGGCGGACCTGGACGGTCTCGCAGTCTCACTGGAGGAAGTCAACTGGTTGGCCCGTCCCTTGGCGGTCGGTGACCAGTGCGCGGTTCAAGTTCGCTACCGCTCCCAGGCCGTCCCCGCCACGGTGGTGTCTCAGGGAACGGGAACCCTGGACTTGGCACTTCATCAGGCGGCCCGAGCCATCACTCCCGGCCAGTCAGGGGTGTTGTATGACGGGGACCGGGTCTTGGGCGGCGGGATCATCGGCTAGGTCGGTCCGTCGGTCCGTCGGTCCGTCGGTCAGTCCGGGCGGGCGGCCCGCCAGGCTGTGGGTTTCGGCATTTCTTCGGCCCCCAGACCGTCCCGATCGGCGACCGACTGACCGACTGACCAACCGACCGACCGACCGACGGCCCGACTGCCCGACTGCCCGACTGACCGACCGACCGACCGAAGGACCGACTGACCGACTGGAACGCCAGCGCTAGATTAACCCCCATGACAGAAGTCCTCGCCACGGGCCGGGAGGTCGATCTCCGGCATCCCTCCCTCTATCTCAATCGCGAGCTGTCCTGGCTGCAGTTCAACCGCCGGGTCCTGCATGAAGCGCTCGACCCGCGGACGCCGCTGCTGGAGCGGGTCAAGTTCCTGGGGATCGTCTCCAACAACCTGGACGAGTTCTTCCAGGTCCGGGTCGCCGGGCTGAAGCAGCAGGTGGCGGCCCGGTACAGCGAACGCACCGCGGATGGCATGACGCCGGAGGAGCAGCTCCGCGCCATCGCGGATCTGGTTCGCGAGTTTCAGAGAGATCATTCCCGCTGCCTCATGGAGGACGTCATCCCGGCGCTGGCGGCGCGGGGGGTCGAGCTGGTCGTCACGGAAGAGCGGCTCACCGACCAGGACAAACAACACCTGGCCGAGTATTACGAGGCCAACGTCTTTCCGGTGCTCACGCCCCTGGCGGTGGATCCGGTCCACCCGTTCCCGTACATCTCCAACCTGAGCGTGTCGTTGGCGGTGGTGCTGCGCGACGACATGGGTGACGAGCGGTTTGCCCGGGTGAAAGTCCCCAAGATTCTGCCCCGCTGGTTGCCGCTGCCCGGCGCCCATCGGTTCGCTCCGCTGGAGCTGGCGATCGGCATGCACCTGGAGTCGCTGTTCGCCGGGGTCGAGATCCTGGGTCGCTATCCCTTCCGGATCACGCGCAACACCGATCTCGAGATCGATCAGGATGACGACGCCGACGATCTGCTGAGCCTGATCCAGGAAGAAGTGCGGAACCGCAGATTCGCCGAGGTGGTGCGGCTGGAAGTCCATCCCGCCATGCCCGAATCCCTGCGCCAGCTGCTCATCGAGGAGTTCAACGCGGACCAGGAAGCCGAGGACCTGCCCCTCAGCCTGGCCGACGTCTATGAAGTCGGCGGACTGCTCGACTCGAGCGAACTGCTGAACCTGTCGACGCTGGACCTGACCGAGCTGCGCGACCCTCCCTTTGCGCCCGTCACCCCCCAGCGGCTCGCCACGGCGCGGAGCATCTTCGACGTCATTCGCGACGGGGCGGTGCTGGTGCATCACCCTTATGAGAGTTTCACCTCCTCGGTGGAGCGCTTCATCCAGGCCTCGGTCGACGATCCCGATGTGCTCGCCATCAAGCTGACGCTCTATCGGATCGGCGCCGATTCCAACACGGCCAAGCTGCTGCAGCAGGCGGCCGAGCGCGGCAAGGAGGTCGCCGTGCTGATCGAACTGCGGGCCCGCTTCGATGAGGAAAGCAATATCCGTTGGGCCAAGCGGCTGGAGGACGTCGGCGCGCATGTGAGCTACGGGGTGGCCGGGCTCAAGACCCACGCCAAGGTCATTCTGGTAGTCCGGCGGGAGGGGAACGCCATCCGGCGCTACGTCCACATCGGCACCGGCAACTACGCCGCCCGAACCGCCCGCATCTACACCGACTTCGGACTCTTCTCGGCCGACCCGGACCTGGGCGCGGACCTGTCCGATCTATTCAACGTGCTGACCGGCTTCGCGTATCCGGAGCGGTTCCGCAAGGTGGTGGTGGCGCCCAGCCAGCTTCGCACCTGGGTGGTCGACCGGATCAACCGTGAAACGGAGCATGCCCGAAACGGACGGCCGGCCCGCATTCTCGCCAAGATGAACGCCCTGGTCGACGCCGAGGTGATTCATGCCCTGTACGAGGCTTCCAACGCCGGCGTGGAGATCGATCTGATCATCCGGGGAATCTGCTGCCTCCGGCCCCAGGTGCCGCGGGTGAGCGAGCGGATCCGGGTATTGAGCATCATCGGACGATTCCTGGAGCATTCGCGCGCCTGGTACTTCGCCAACGGTGGTTCGGACGAGGTCCACATCGGCTCGGCCGACTGGATGCCCCGCAATTTCGATCGCCGGATCGAGGTGGCCGCGCCCATCGAGGATGCCGAGCACCGCGACGCCATTCGACGGGTGCTGGAGCTCATGCTGCTCGACAACCGGCAGGCGTGGGACCTGTTCGAAGATGGCAGCTACCAGCAGCGCAATCCCGGCGACGCCCCCGAGCAGGGAACCCATCGGGTACTGTTGGAGCGGTATAAGGAGAGTGGGATCCGGGTCGAAACCGGGTCATTTCCGGTGGTGAGAGGCTGAAAGGGAATGCAGAGTGCCCAACGCCCAGTGCCCATGGTAGAGGGTGATGGATGATCGATTCACCTCCTTCTGCAATGGGCACTGGGCATTGGGCACTCTGCATTCCCTAATGCTTCATCCCTGACACCTCCACAAATCGCTTGAGTGCTTCTTCCTGCTCCGGCGTCAGCTGTTCTGGCAGTTCCACCCGGATGGTCACCAGCTGGTCCCCGCGCTGATTCGCTTTCGCCACG
>DASWKS010000350.1:0-13453 GCA_036396495.1 Gemmatimonadales bacterium | reverse complement strand
GGTTTTCGCTACCCTCGGAGTTCGCATCCTCATCCTCACCAACGCCGCGGGTGGAATCCGCCAGACCTTCGCGCCCGGGACCGTCATGCTGATTCGGGACCACATCAACCTCACCGGCCGGTCACCCTTGACCGGAGCGGTGTTGCCGGGCGAGCAGCGTTTTCCCGACATGTCGGTGGCGTACGATGTAAAGCTGCGTCGACTGGCCCACGAAGTGGCCGAGACAATCGGCAGTCCGCTGGAGGACGGGGTGTACGCCTGTCTGCCGGGGCCGAGCTATGAGACCCCCGCCGAGATTCACTTCCTGGAGCAGGTCGGGGTCGACGCGGTAGGAATGTCGACCGTGATGGAAGTGATCGCGGCCCGGTCGAGACGGATGAAGGTGCTGGGCCTCTCCACCATCACCAACCTGGCGGCGGGAAAGCTGGTCGGGAAGCTTTCCCACGCCGAAGTGATGGAAGTGGCTGCTCACGCAGGGGACCGGGTGGCGCGGCTGATCGAGGGGATCATTACGGCGACCGTGTGATCCACCGGGCCGTGACCGGTGCCGAGCCCCGGCGCGGCGGCGATCGCCCGCTGCAGATAATCGAGCCCGGTTTCGGTCGCCGTTTCCAGGGGAAGTCCCAGCGCCAGGCCGGCCGTGATGGCCGCCGAGAGGGTGCAGCCGGTGCCGTGGGTGGACCGGGTGACGATCCGGGGGTGCTCGAAGCGCCGGGTACCGCTCCGGGTCACCAGCAGGTCGACCAGCAGGTCGCCCGGCGAATGCCCGCCCTTGATCAGGGCGGCTCCCGCTCCCATCTCCACCAGACGGATGCCGGCGCGGGCCATGCCCGCGGGATCGTCCACCAGCGTACCGGTGAGAATCGACGCCTCGCCCAGGTTCGGCGTCACCACCGCGGCGAGCGGCACCAGCTGGTCTCGGACTACCGCTTCCGCGTCAGGCGACAGGAGCCGATCGCCCGAGGTCGCGATCATGACCGGGTCGAGCACGTAGTTGGCCCAGCGGTAGCGTTGGACCGCCTGAGCCACCTGACGGGCCAGCGCGGCGGTCGCCAGCATGCCGGTCTTGAATGCGTCAGGCGGCAGGTCTTCGGCGATGGCGTCCAACTGGGCCTCGACCATGGCGGCGGGGACGGCGTGGACCGCGCGCACGCCGACCGTATTCTGCGCCGTCACCGCGACGATGGCAGAGGTGCCGTAGACCCCGAACTGGTGGAAGGTCTTGAGATCGGCCTGGATTCCGGCGCCACCGCCGGAATCCGAGCCCGCAACCGTGAGGGCGATCTTCATCCGATGCAGTCTCTCGACAGCCTGATCCGTCATCTCCGTCTGCGCCGGGGCCGGGAACGGCGCGGGCTCGCGCTGGCGGAAGGGGTGCGGCTGGTGGAAGAAGTCCTCGCCGCCCGGGTGCCGGTCCGCGCCGCGCTGGTGGCGCCGGGGCTGGAAGCTACACCCCGCGGCGCGGCGCTGGCAGCGGAGCTGCGGCGGCGAGTGGAGCGGGTGGAGTCGATCAGCGATCGCGCTCTGGCGGAGCTCGCCGCCACGGATCATCCCCAGGGTGTGGTCGCCGTCATCGAGCCGCCGCAATGGAGTTTCGAACGCATCGTCGTCGAACCCCGGACCGTGGTGCTGGTGCTGGACGCGGTGCAGGACCCCGGCAACGTGGGCACCATCATCCGCTCGGCCTGGGCCCTGGGGGCGGCCGGCGTGATCGCGCTGCCCGGGACCGCGGAGCTGACCAATCCCAAGGTGCTGCGCGCCACGATGGGGGCTGCATTCCGCCTGCCTTCACTCGCCGCCGCGGCCGAGCCGACCCTCGACTGGTGCGCCGCACACCGGCTGGAGCTCTGGGTGGCAGCCCCCGACGGAGCGGCGGTGCACACCGTCGACCGTTCCGGACCCGTGGCCCTGGTGGTGGGCAACGAGGGGGCGGGCGTGGGACCGCAGCTTTCGGCCGCCGCCGGCCGGCGGGTGGCCATCCCCCAGCGGCCCGGAGCCGAGTCGCTCAACGTTGGAGTCGCGGCCGGAATCTTGCTTTACGAGGCGCTCCGTGACTCCTGACCTGCTGCTCGCGATCCTGGGCGGTCTCTTCGGACTGCTGACCGGCAGTTTCCTGAACGTGTGCATCGTCCGGCTGCCGCGCGACGAATCGGTGGTGCGGCCCCGCTCGCGTTGCCCTCGATGCGGCCGGATGATCGAGTGGTACGACAACATTCCGGTGATCTCCTGGCTGCTGCTGCGGGGTCGATGCCGGGGCTGCGGCGAGCCCATCAGTGTGATGTATCCCCTGGTGGAGCTGGCCAACGCCGTGATCTGGGCCTGGATGGCCTGGCGGTTCGGGCCCACGCTCGAAACGGTACGGGGCGGGGTCTTCGGCACCCTGCTCCTCGGCATCGCGCTGACGGATGCGCGCGAGTACATCATCCCCGATGAGTTCTCGGTGGGCGGTCTGGTGCTGGGATTGGGTTTCGCCCTGGCCGGCGGATGGCCCGGCCTCCGGAGCGCGCTGATCGGCGCCGCGGTGGGATTCGCGCTGCTCTGGGTCTTCGGGGCCGTGGGAACCTGGATTGGCAAGCGGATGGGCATGGTGGGCGGGGAAGGGCAGCCCGACGAGGCCATGGGCGGCGGCGATATCAAGATGATGGCGATGATCGGCGCGTTTCTGGGCTGGCCCGGCGTGTTTCTCACGGTCTTTCTGGGCGCCGTCACCGGCTCGCTGATCTACGTCCCGCTCAACCTGAGCGGCCGGAAGGTCCTGGTGCCCTTCGGGATCTTCCTCGCGTTAGGCGCCGCCATCACCTTTGTCGCGGGTGATTGGCTGACGGATCTCTACTTCCGGTTTATCAGCGCCTCCTGACTCCACTCGCCGAAGAAACCGCAATCCACGGATGACACGGATTTCACGGATTGCACGCCGAACCATACCCGAATTGCTTTCCCCAACCGAAATGAACCACTCTGGTCCCATGCGTCGCTGTCGTCCTTCTCATCCCTGTCATCCGCGTAATCCGTGGATGCTTTTTGCTGCCGTAACCTTCCTGGGCTGCCGGGGTGAGCCCCCGCGCGCCGCGAGTGAGTTTGACCTCGCCCACCTGGTGGACAGCCTTCGCCCGGCGGTGGAAGCCGCGGTCGGTCTGAAATTTCAGGAGACCCCCCGTTCGGCCCTGGTTTCCAGGGACGATGTCCGCCGGTATATCCTGGCGCGGCTGGACAAGGAATTCCCCCACAGCCGCCGCGAAGGGGTGCAGTCCGCCTACCGATTGTTCGGTTTGCTGCCCGACACCCTCGATCTCGAGGCCCTGCTGGTGGAGCTCTACACCGAGCAGGTCGCCGGCTACTACGATCCCGAGACCCGTACCCTCTACGGCGTGGCCGGCAGTACCGGGGTCTCGCAGAACCTGGTGTTGGCCCACGAGCTGGTTCACGCCCTGCAACACCAGTACCTGCCGCTCGATTCGCTGATGCAGGCCAAGGGAGATGGCGACCGGGTCGCCGCGACCCAGGCCGTGCTCGAAGGTCACGCCACCCTCGCCTCGATCGCGATGGTCGCCCCAGGCAGCGACGTGGTCGCCTCCGATGAGTTCTGGGAGTCCTATCGCGACCAGGTCCGCGTCGGGCAACAGAGCATGCCGGTCTTCGCCCGGGCGCCGCTGGTGCTGCGCGAGGCGCTGATCTTCCCCTATGTGGGAGGGGCCGAGTTCATGCGCTGGTGGAAAACGACCCGCCGGACGCCGCTGCCACTCCGGACCGAGCTGCCGCTGTCCACCGAGCAGGTGCTCCATCCGGGCCGCTATCCGGCCGACGGCCCGGTGGCGCTCCGGTTCGCGGATTCATCGGCGGAGGTGCTCTTCGAGGAGACCCTGGGCGAGCTGGAGACGGACATTCTGCTCGCCACGTTCCGGGGGGCGGCCCAGGTCGGCTACGAGGTGCCCCTGGGCTGGGGGGGAGACCGCTATCGGGTCATCCGGTCACCCGATGGACCGGCTCTGGTGTGGTATTCGGTGTGGGATAGCGAGGCGCAGCGGGCGCGCTTCCTGCGGAGTGCGGCAGAGGGCTTTCGCGGGATCCAACGGGCCGGGTACCGGGTGGAGGCCGCCGCCGTGTCCGCGGGGGGGAGACCGGGGATCCGCATCGTTCACGCCCCGGCGGCCTGGGCCGGCTGGGCCAGGCTGCCGGCGTTGGCGCGGTGAATACCTGACGACGCAACAAACCTGTTCCGGGTTCCGCGTTCCGGGTCCCGCGTGCGGTGCAGCGTTCGGTGCCAAGTGCCGGATTCGGTGCCGGGTGCTCGCGATGGAGCGCACCGGGCCCGCGGCACCAAGCACCGCACTCAGCACCGCACCCGGTACCTGGAACCCGGAACCAGGAACGCCTCAACCGAGCGCCGCGAAGGATCGTCGAGACTCACAGGAGCTGGTTCAAGGCGAACGCCAGGATTCCCACCAGCGCGCCTAACACGTAACCCAGCCGCACGATCAGCTTGAGCTCCCGCTCGGTGACGGTGCGAACGATCTCTTCCATCCGCTGAGTCGAGAAACCCAGCACTTTCTGCTCCACCATCTCGGGCACGTTGAGCTTCTCGACCACCCGCGGGACCTGGCTCTGCACCCAACTCCAGGCCCCGTTGGTGATTCCCTGCCGCACCGCGGCCGCGGTGGCCGGACCCAGCCAGTCGGCCGGTCGGCCGATCGGCAGATCGAGCAGCCGGCTGGCGGAGCGGGACACCGTATCGGCGACCCAGGCCTGCCCCGATTCACCTCGAAGCGCTTCGGCGATCAAGGCCGCCACCCGTTCATCCGGCACCAGGGCGAGCGCCTCGCCCCAGGTGCGGTTGCCGGCGGCGTCGATGCCGCGCTCCAGGGCCCGCTGGACCGAGGCGCGAGTCGAGGGACTCCGGGCGGCCGTCACCAGCCAGTCGCCCAGGGTCTGGATCAGGGCGGCCCGCCGTTCCGGGCCCAGGCGGGCCAACCGCTCCCCCAGCGGCATCCGGAGCAGTCCCACGAAGGCCTGATGCAGCGCGTTGGCCAGCCGGCTGCGCACCGCCGGCGCGGTGATGGCGGAGGCGAACCGCTCGAAGCCGTTGCGTTCGATGCCGTCCAACAGCCGGTCGAAGGTCTGTTCGTTCACCACCAGCTTGGCGAGGATGCGCTCGTGCAGCAGCAGCTGGCGGGCGGCGCCGTCGAACGCTTTCCGCAAGGCGGCCGATACCGTGGCGCGAGTTTCGGGATCGCTCAGCAACCCGGAAACCCGGTCGATCGCGGTGGGCAGGTAGTCGTCGATCGCCTGCTCTACCGGAGCCAGCAGGCCGGCCGGGAGCCGGTCGACCAGGGGCCGGGGATCCTGCGCCAGCACCTCGAGCTGATGCGCCACCCAGCTGCGCAGAGTGTGCTCCAGCTCGTGGCCCTCCGCGGCATCGGTCATCCAGGAGTCGATCCGGGTGACCAGCGCCTCGCGGTTTGCCGGCGTCAGCAGATCGCGCACCGGCCGGTCCCCGACGTCCCGCCGCAGCCGCTCCATCCAGCGTCCGATCATCTCGGTGAACGCCGGCGTCTCGGTGAACCGGGCCAGGTGATCGGCCACCCGCGGTCCGATATCCCCGACAATTCCTTCGGCCACGCCCGCCGCCTGGGACGGGAGCATCTCCCGCAGGGATCCGTGCTCCCGATCCAGCAGATCGTCGATCACGCGGGTCATCGACTCGGCGAAGGCCTCGCGAACCTGCGGGGTGCTGAGACGGGAGGCCACGTCCTCGGGGGTCAGCAGCCGTTCCCCTACCGTCTTCCCGATGGTCCGGGCCAGACGGGGCTTGTTCTTGGGGATGGCCCCGTGGAACATGATGAAGAAGAGCCGTCGCGGTTCATGGGGCCGGAACAGCATCCAGATCGCGATGGCGTTGGTGATCCCGCCGGAGATCGCGCCGACCAGCACGGTGGCGATCCCGGTCAGAATCGTCTGTCGGTCCATGGAACAAAAAACTAGTCGAAGGTGGTCGAAGACGGTCGAAGGTGGTCGAAGCGGTGGTGGGGTGGGGGACCCACTTTCGACCGTCTTCGACCGTCTTCGACCACCTTCGACTGCGGGCTTGAGAAAGCCCGCTAAGTGATCTAGCTTTAAGGGCTTATGTTCGAAGATCTATCGTCCCGGCTTTCCGAAGCTCTGCGCCGGCTCTCCGGCAAGGGCGTGCTCAACGAGGACGATGTCAGGGATGGTCTCCGGGAGATCCGTCGTATCCTCCTCGAGGCCGATGTCAGCTTCGACCTGACCCGTCAGTTCCTGGAGCGGGTACAGCGGAAGGCCACCGGCCAGGAGGTGCTGCAGGCGGTCAAGCCGGGACACCAGCTGGTCAAGATCGTGTATGACGAGTTGGTGGCCATGCTGGGCGAGAAGCAGGCGCCGCTCGGGTTCGCGTCCGTCCCTCCGACGGTGATTCTGCTGGTGGGGTTGCAGGGCTCGGGAAAGACCACCACGGCGGGCAAGCTCGCAAAACGGCTCAAACTGGAGCAGAAGGCGCCGTTCCTGGTGGCCGCCGACGTGTATCGACCGGCCGCCGTGGACCAGTTGCTGACCCTGGCGGAGCAGGTGGGTGTCGGGGCGTATTCGGAGACGGACCGACGGACCGACGGACCGACGGCCGGTCCGCCCGTCCGCCCGTCCGCCGGTCCCCCCGACGTCGTGGGTCTGGTACGACGTGGCATCGAAGCGGCCGGGAAGGCCCGGGCCCGCACGGTGCTGGTCGATACCGCCGGCCGGCTGCAGATCGACGACGCGATGATGACCGAGCTCCGCCGTCTCAAGGAGGCGGTCAAGCCCCACGAGATTCTCCTGGTCGCCGACGGCATGACCGGGCAGGACGCGGTCCGGATCGCCCAGGGATTTCACGACGCCCTCGGCATCACCGGGGTGATCCTCACCAAGATGGACGGGGACGCCCGGGGCGGCGCGGCCCTCTCGATCTACGGGGTTACTCACGCGCCCATCAAATACGTGGGCGTGGGAGAGAAGCTGGACGCGCTGGAGCCATTTCACCCGGAGCGGCTGGCCGGCCGGATCCTGCAGCAGGGCGACATCCTGACCCTGGTGGAGAAGGCGCAACAGACGGTCGATACCAAGGAAGCCGAGAAGATCGCGAAAAAGGCGGTCTCCAAGAAAGGGCTCGACCTCGAGGATTTCCTGAGCGCCATGCGCCAGATGCAGAAGCTGGGGCCGCTCAAGAATGTGCTTGGCATGCTGCCGGGGGTGAACCCCGCCATGCTCAAGGCGGCCAACGTCGACGACCAGCGCCTCAAGCACGTGGAAGCCATCGTGCTGAGCATGACCCGGAAGGAACGGGCCGATCCCGATATTCTGAACGGGTCGCGGCGGCTCCGGATCGCCAGGGGCTCCGGACGTTCGGTCCAGGAAGTCAACCAGCTGGTGGCGCAGTTCAACCAGATGAAGAAGTTGATGAAGGGCGGGGGACTGCCGGGCATGAAGCTCCCCTTCGGCAAGTTCCCGGCCTGATCGCTGACGACTGCAAGCTGACCGTTTTCGAGGTACACATGGCAACGAGAATCCGGCTCCGCCGGGTGGGTCGCAAGAAGGTACCGCTCTACCGCATCGTCATCGCCGAGCGGACCGACCCGCGCGACGGTCGGTTCATCGAGGTGATCGGCACCTACGACCCCAAAGCGCAGGGCAGCAAGAAGGTCCAGCTCGACACCGAGAAGGCCAAGGTGTGGCTGGCCCGGGGTGCGACCCCGACCGAAACGGTCGAGTCGCTGCTCAAGCAGGCCGGCGTCATCGCCGCGGCTTGAGCTCTCGCCGCCTGGTGATCGCGCGGCTCAGGAAACCGCACGGTCTCCGGGGTGATGTCGCGGTCTTCCCGCTCACCGACCAGCCCGACCAGGCGCTCGCCCCGGGCCGGAGCGTGTGGGTGGTGGATCTGGCCGGTGAAGTCGTGGTGGGGCCGCTCGAGATCGCGCGCTCCCGCGGCTATCACCGGGAATGGCTGCTGACGTTTCGCGGGCGAGGCTCCCGGGGCGATGTCGAAGGGCTGGCGGGAAGCTTTCTCGCCGCCGACGCCGAGTCGCTGGCGCCGCCCCAAGGGGACGAAGTGTATCTCGACGAGCTGCCCGGCTTTGCGGTCGAAGACACCACGGGGCGATCGTTGGGACTGGTGACCGCGTGGTACGAACTGCCGGCCGGGCTGACGCTGGAAGTACAGGGCCCCAAGCGTGAGTTCCTGATGCCGTACAAGAAGGACCTGGTGAAGCGGGTGGACCGGGAGCAGCGCAAGCTGGTGGTCGAGTTGCCGGCGGGGCTGGAGGAGGGGTTCTGAAGGACCCCCGTTTGCGGATCAATGTGGTCACGTTGTTCCCGGAGGCGCTCGCGCCCTATCTCGCTGCGAGCATTCCGGGTCGGGCGGCTCAGGCGGGCCTGGTGGAGTACCGGTTGATTCAGTTGCGCGAGTTCACCCGGGACCGGCATGCCACGGTGGACGATTACCCGTATGGCGGCGGCGCCGGGATGGTGATGAAGCCGGAGCCGTTCTTCGAGGCGGTCGAGTCGCTCCAGCCCACCGGGCCGGTGCTCCTGATGTCGGCCCGGGGACGGCGCTTCGAACACGACGACGCCGTCCGGCTGGGGCTGCAACCGCGGTTTACGATCCTGTGCGGGCACTACAAGGACGTGGACCAGCGGGTGTCCGAGGGGCTCGGGGCCGAGGAGATCTCGCTGGGCGACTTCGTGCTTTCGGGTGGGGAACCGGCGGCCTTATGCGTCATCGACGCGGTGGTGCGGTTGTTGCCGGGAGCCTTGGGCGATCACGAGTCGGCCAGCTCGGACTCGCACTACGAGGGGCTGCTGAGCCCGCCCAGCTACACCCGGCCGCCCGAGTATCGGGGCCTGGCGGTGCCGGAGGTGCTGCGCACCGGCAACCACGCGGCCATCGAAGCGTGGCGCCGGGCCGAAGCGGAACGGTTGACCCGGGAACGGCGCCCCGACTTGTGGGCGAAACAGACGGTCGGCGAACGGTGAACAGTGAACGGTGAACGGTGAACGGTGAACGGTGGAGGAAGGTGACATGACAAAGCTGGCCGACCTCGAGCGCGAGGGCTTGCGCACCGATATTCCGGCGTTTTCGCCCGGCGACACGATCCGGGTGATGGTGCGGGTGCGGGAAGGGGACAAGGAACGTTTGCAGGCGTTCGAAGGCATTTGCGTGGCCCGCCGCGGCGGCGGGATCAGCGAGACCTTCACGGTCCGGAAGATGTCCGCCGGCGTTGGGGTGGAGCGGATCTTTCCGCTTCAGGGCCCCACGGTGGCCGCGGTGGAGATGGTTCGGCGGGGCCGGGTGCGGCGCGCCAAGCTCTACTATCTGCGGCGCCTCTCCGGCAAAGCGGCCCGGATCCGCGAGAAGCGGGACACCGGACCGAAGGAAGCGAAGTAGCTTCCTTCGGTACCGTCGGAAAGTCGGAAAAGGCGGAAAGGTCGTAGGGGACCGATAGGGTTTCGACCCTTACGTCGCTTCCGACTTTTGCGACCGGCGTGAAGCCATGACGACCACATCAGTCCCATCCCTCGCCGCCCGAGTGCGGCGCCCCTCGATCCTTTCTCCCGTCCTCGATTTTCTCTGCGTCGGCGGGCTGTCGATCCTCCTGCTGGTCCCCCTGCTCCTGAGCGGGCGGAGCGACCTGCTGCTGATCGGGCCCGGGGCCCAGGCCTGGCTGGCGACGCTGATCAACATGCCGCACTTCATGGCCTCGTACCGGATCGTCTATCGCGATCGCGAGATGATTCTGCGGCACAAGTGGGCTTCGCTCTACATCCCGGCACTGCTCCTGCTCTACGCCGCCGTCGCCTTGTGGCAGGCCCAGTACTCACCCGACCTGGTCACCATCTTCGTGGCGGTCTCGAGCGGGTACCTGGCGTGGCACTACACCGGCCAGGTCTGGGGCATGATGGCGTCGTACTCCCACCTGGAAGGGATCCGCTTCGACCCGGTCGAACGGTGGCTGGTGCGGGGCAGCCTCCGGATCATGCTGGTGTGGCACCTCACCTGGTTCATCTATCACAACGTGGTGGCGTTCGACTTCGGTCCCGTGTATCAGGCGATGAACATCGCGACGTTCGGCGCGCTGGGGTTGGGCGGGGTGGGGCTGATGCGGATGCGGCGGCGCACCGGCCGGCTGCCCCCGGTCCGGGCTCTGGTGGCATGGCTGGCGATCTTCGTCTGGTATGCCGCGCTGGCGCGTGATCCCAAGGCCCTCTTCTGGGTCCAGATCGCGCACGCGCTCCAGTACCTGGAGTTCCCGGTGCGGGTGGAGATCAACCGCAGTGTCCGACAGGCCGCGGGTCGGGTGGCCGGGCGGATGGCGATGTACGCGGCGGTGTTGCTGGGCATCAGCGTGCTGATGGGGCTGGTCGTGCCCCGCACCGCGATGGATGTGATCGGCGCGACTCTGGGCGAGCACCCGGCCCAGGTGGCGCCCATCCTGATCCTGTCGTTCATCAACGTCCACCACTACTTCACGGACGGCGTCATCTGGAAGATCAGTAACCCGGCGGTCCGCCGCGAATTGTTTGCCCACATCACGCCGCCCGAGCCGGTTCCTGAGCCGGCCCGGACGGGTGAACGGAAGCGCAAAAAGGCCAAGTCGAGGAAGCGTTAGGCATGCACCCGGTCACCCCGCTCCTGTGCCTGGCGCTGCTCTCGGGAAGCGGCGCCTTTCTCGAGGGGCAGCAGCGATCGAGCATCGTCGTGCTGGTCCGGGACCGCGCGTCCCTGGACCCGCTGGCCGCGGCCCGGATCACTCTGACCCTTCCGGCCGGGGGCGACACCAGCGCCGTCACCGATACCAGCGGCCGGCATGCCTTCCGGCGTCTCCGTCCCGGAGCCTACACCATCAAGGCGACCTGGAAAGAGCTGGTTTCCCATCCCGCCACGATTCAGCTGGCCGACCGGGAGGAAGTCGAGGTGGAGTTCACGGTCGGTCCGCTGGGGCCGGAGCCGACCCGGCTCCCCGAGCTGACGGTGGCCGCCCCGAGCCCCCACCGACCCTTCATGCTCCAGTTCGACGAACGTCGGGCGCTGGGTATCGGGCAGTTTCTGACCCGGGAAGACCTCGAGGCGCGGAGCGGCGCCTCCCTGGGCGAGCTGCTGCGCCCGCTGCGGGGAATTCGCGTGAGCTGTCGCGGCGCCACCTGCATCCCCTACATCCAACGGGCACCGGCCGGTTGCGCCCCGATCTTCGTTCTGGACGACTCGGAAGTCGAGCCGGTCCTCGCCGCCCGGCTCCGGGCGGACGACATCGAGGGAATCGAGGTATACGCCGGGCTCTCCCAGGTGCCGCTGGAGTTGGTCGGGGATCGCCGGCAGGTCCGCTGCGGGGCGATCGTCGTCTGGACCCGCCGTCCGGGACTGAAGCCGCCTCGGCCCTGATTCTCCTACCGGCGGGCCTGCTGTCGCACCACAACCTCACGGGCGCCGTTAGGCACGGCCGATCGGCTCTCGCCGCCGTCCGGCCAGCGGACCCAGAGCGAGACCGGCGTGTCGGCCAGCCCCATGACCTGCACCGCCCCGTTCTGGGACCAGTATCCGGAGCCCGCCTGGACTTCGCGGACCGGCCCCATGCCATCACGAAATACGACTCTCAGCTGGGTGCCGACCGCATCGGGGTTGGACGGCGGTCCCACCAGTCGGACCCTCAGTCCCGGCCGCCCGCCCTGGTTCAAGAAGAGCCGGGTCGGACCCGAGTTCTGCGAGACCGCCAGGTCCAGACGGCCATCGCCGTTGAAGTCGGCGGACGCGGCCCCGCGCTGGTCTCCGTAGATCTCCAGCCCCGACCGCGCCGCGGAGATGGCTGACAAGCCACCCCGTCCATCGCCGAGGAGGAGCAGGCCGCGCCCGCTGTCGTACCGGGGCAGGCCGGTAGCGGTGGGAGAGAAGTTCTGGCTGAGAAACAGGTCTTCCCGACCGTCCCCGTCGAAATCGGCGATGACCGCCGCGAAGGCCGGCGCGAACTGGGCTTCTGCTGGGAGCGCCGTCGCTTCGAAATGGTCACCCCGATTCAGGAACACCATATGGTCCAGGGTGACGATGCTGGAGCGCTGGACCTGGTCGGTCGCGGGGCCCAGGATCTGGTCCACCGTGGCGTCGGCGTAGGCCGCAAAGCTGCGGATCCGGCTCACCAGGTCGGGCACGGTGATCCGGACCCGCTGGAAGCTGTTGAGCGGGGCCAGGCCTTCCACCCTGGGGTCGGACCGGGCCAGCAGCATTTCCACTTTTCCCCGGATCCCGAACGGGCCGTGGACCAGGGTGAGCGGACGGGCGCTGTCCGTCTGGGCCATGGTGTTTCTGCCCCAGCTGGTCCCGACCAGGTCCAGGCGGCCGTCTCCATTCAGATCGCCGGCCGCCAGCCCGTTCCACCGGCTGGTCCACCGGTCCAGTCCCCAGGATGCGGATGCCGGCGTGAATCTCCCCCCGTCGTTGATCAGCAGCAGGATGGAGTTCCATTCGCGGGCCAGGAGGAGATCCACATCGCCGTCGCCGTCGATATCGGCGAAGAGGGAGGCGGAAACCAGTCCGACCTGATCCAGAACCGCGCTGTTGGTCGAGTCCACCGCGAAGCGGCCGGCCGCATTCCCCAGCAACACCGAGGAGGCCGCCTCGGGATATCGTCCGGGAATGGCTCGCCCGCCCACGAACAGGTCCAGGTCGCCGTCCCGGTCGTAGTCCCCCAGCGCCATCGGGCCGGTGCTCGATGCCCGAGGTGGCAGGAGGGCTTGCCCTACCGAGCCGAATCGCCCGCCGGAAACGACCATTTCGAGCACGGCAGGCCGAGACAGGGCCTCCTCAGGTGAGCGGGCCTCCCAGTTGGAGAGGCCCAGCAGCAGCCGCCGGTCGTTTTCGCCTGCCATTCCGAGGACGGTGGTCAGGTCGGCGGGCATGGCGGGTCCGGCATTCGGGTCCGGTCGCAGTCGCCCGTGATCGTTCCGGAACACGCCCAACCGGCCACCGGCGCCGCTCCCGATAAGCAGATCCTCATCACCGTCGCCGTCCAAGTCGAACCAGGCCACGCCGGGGCCGAGCAGCGAAAGAGCGTTCGGCAGCAGGAACTGGCGCTCCCAATCGTCGAATGGCGGGTCGGCGTGGTGGTGTCCTGCAAGATCGGAAGTCGCGTCCTGAAAGATGGCCGGTCCCGGTTGGTTCGAATCGCCGGACTCGAGCGGGACCGCCGTCTCCGCCGAGATCTCGTACAGCCGGTTGGGCCTGGCGCCGGCGAGGGAACTCCGGCGGCCGTCGCGCCAGTTCACCACGATGCTCACGGAGTCCGACGAGCCGGTCGCAAAGCTGGCCAGGTAGTCGCTGTGCGACAGGTAGAGCCCCCCCGCCGCGATCTCCCGCTCCTGCACGGGCGTGCTACCGCCCACCACCCGGATTCTCGCGCCGACCCCCTGGGTATTCGGCGCCGGG
>DASWKS010000349.1:0-4249 GCA_036396495.1 Gemmatimonadales bacterium | reverse complement strand
GCGCGCCGGCTTCAACTTCGTGAAGAATCCCAACGGCAATTTCGCGCTCTACTTCTCGATTCACCTGATCGACCTGCCGGATCTCAAGTTCGACTACAACCAGACCACCATTCAGCGATGACGGGGACCATGACCGCCCGCCTCGTGCTCGACGGCCGTTCCCTCAGCCTGGCGGACCTGGTTCGGGTCACCCGCGACGGCGGCAGCCGGATCGAGCTCCACGCCGGTGCCCTCGATCGACTGGCGCAGAGCCGCGCCTCGGTGGAGGCGGCCATTGCCCGGGGCGACACCATGTACGGGGTGAACACCGGCTTCGGGAAGCTGGCCAACGTCCGGATCGCCGCCGCCGACCTGGACCGGCTGCAGGAAAACCTGATCCGAAGCCACTCGGCCGGGGTGGGCGATCCCCTGCCGCGCGATGCGGTGCGGGCGATGATGGTGCTGCGGGCCAACGTGCTGATCCGGCCCAGCAGCGGGGTCCGCCCCGGACTGGTGCAGGCGCTGGCCGACGCGATCAACGCCGGATTGTCGCCGCTGGTGCCGGAGCAGGGAAGCGTCGGGGCCAGCGGGGACCTGGCGCCGCTCAGTCATCTGGCGCTGGCGCTGATGGGAGAAGGTGAGGTGCTGGGTGAGGACGGCCGGCCGGCCCCGGCCGGTCCGGCGCTGGCCGCCCGCGGGCTCACGCCCTGGCGTTACGGTCCCAAGGAAGGGCTGTCCTTCATCAACGGTACCCAGGCGCAGACCGCGCTACTCGCGTTGCTGGTCCACGACGCCCGGGTGCTCTGGCGCTCGGCTATCGGAGCCGCGGCCATGAGTCTGGAAGCCCTTCGCGGTACCCCAACGCCGCTCGATCCCCGGATCCACCAGGCCCGGCCTCACCTCGGGCAACAGGCGGCCGCCGCCCTGATGCGGCGACTGCTCGCCCAGAGCGAGATCCGCGAATCGCACCGGGATAACGATCCCCGGGTGCAGGACGCCTACAGCCTCCGGTGCGCTCCCCAGGTCCTGGGAGCGGTGGCGGACGCCATCGAGTTCGCGGCCCGCACGCTGGATGTCGAGCTCAATGCCTCGACCGACAATCCCCTGGTGTTCGATGGCGAAGTACTGTCGGGGGGAAACTTCCACGGCCAGCCCGTGGCGCAAGCGCTCGACTTTCTGGCCATCGCCCTCACGACCCTGCAAGCGCTCGCGGAACGCCGGGTGGAGCGGCTGGTCAACCCCGATCTATCCCAGGGGCTCCCCGCCTTTCTCACCCCGGATGCGGGGCGTTCTTCCGGCTTCATGATGGTGCAAATCGCCGCCGCCAGCATTGTCGCCGAGTCGCGCTCGCTGGCTCACCCGGCGTCGATCGGATCGATTCCGACCGACGCCAATCAGGAAGATTTCGTACCGATGGGGATGGCGGCCGCGTGGAAGGCGCGCCGGATTCTCACCAATGCCCAGCGGGTGGTGGGGGCTGAGTTCTATTGCGCCGCCCAGGGATTGGAGTTCCTCAAACCGCTCGCGCCGGGTCGGGGCGTGGCCGAGTTACACGGTCGAATCCGGTCCATGCCGGACCCGATTCTGCCCTGGAACGGGGACCGGCCTCCGTCCCCGGATCTGGACCGGCTTTCGCGTGCAGTGGCCGAGGGGACCTTGGACCCGGGAGAGTGATCTGCCGGGCCCGGGGATCGTCTTGCTAGGTGAGGTGACGAGGTCTATCTTAAAGACTGCCAAGGTTTTCGCCCACTTCCCGGGGTAGCGGTTGGCGCTATGAATCTGGATAAGCTCAAAGATGCCGCCAGGCGCCACGAACTGCGGGAAGAATGGCGGAAGGCCATTGATATCTATCTTCGGGCTCTGGCAGACCTGTCCAAGGCTGGTGAACCGGCCGATCCCTCACTCTACAACCGAATTGGTGATCTGGAACTGAAGGCGGGTGATGCTACCGCCGCCCTCCACGCCTACGAGCAGGCCGCCGACACCTACGCCGAACAGGGCTTTTTCAATAACGCCATCGCCTTGTGTGGCAAGATCCTCCGAGTCAGCCCCAACCGGACCGCCACCTTTCTGCGGCTGGCCGACCTTCATGCTCGCAAGAACGTCGTCGCCGAGTCCCGCCGAAACCTGGTGGAATACGTCGAACGCATGCTGGCGGGGTCGCACTTCGAGCACCTCAGCGGCTCGCTCAGGCTGTACTCGGAGCGCTACTGCGCCAGCGTGGAGTTCCGGGGGATGCTGGTGGACCTGCTCCGCGCGGCGGGGCGCACCGAGCAGGCCCGCGAGCTCTGCGGCCGGCTGATCAGCGATCTCGGGCTGGGTGAAGGCCAGGTCATGGTGGGCTCGGGCATGGACTCGGAGCGAAGACCCAAGTCGTCTTCCGGCGTCGGGCTGGTTTTCCTCGATACCGGAATCGACATCCCGGAGGTCCTCGCCGGAGCCGCCGCGTCGGGCGAGTTCGCGATTCCGGCTGAGGGGGTGAGGGACACCGACGAAATGGGAGCCAGGACGGTGGAGAACATCCCCACCCCTTCGGTCGTGCCGCTGCCCTACATGGAACCGACCTCGATCGGGCCGTACACATCGACCGCCGACCTGGAACCGCACGTGCTCAGCGGCTTCGAGCCGACCCAGGTGGAACACGAAGTGTACTTCGCGGACCTCGATTCGCCCCTCATCATCGAGGAACGGCCTGACCCGATCTCGGTGCCCGGTCTGGAGCCGCTGCCCGAGTTCAACGCTCCAGTCGAGGGAGATCTCGGCTTCGAGCCGATGAGCCTGGAGGACAACGGGCTCATTTCCCTGGATCCGTCCTCGACCCGGGGGCCGGGTGACGAGCTGTTCGACGAGCTGAGCGTGGACGTCGATCCGCTCCGGCTGGGTGGATCGGTGGAAGAGCTCGATGCGGCGCTCAACGATGCCGCCGCCGACGAACGGTGGGACGACGCCGTGCAGATCCTGCTCCGCCTCATCCGGTTGGAGCCGGAGTCGGTACCGCGCCACCAGAAGCGGGTCGAAATCGCCTATCGCTCGGGCAACCGCCAATACCTCATTGATGCCTATCTCTCGCTGGCCCAGGCCCTGGAGCGGATCGGGGCGACCGAGAATGCCGGCCTCGTGTTCCAGCGGGTGCTGGAGCACGACCCCGGCAATCCAGTCGCGGCCGCCGGGCTGGCGGCGCTGCACGTCCCCACCCCGGCCCCCCTGCAGAGGGAGGATCCGGTGCGGCCGCGGCCGCTTTCGGCTCCGGCGGCGCGCCCGGGGACCCCAGCGGCCCCCCCATCGGCCCCGCCGGCGAGCGAGTTCGTGGATTTGGGCCAGCTCATTCTCGATAAGGAACCCGAGAAGGACACTCGGATGCGGGTCGACCAGGGTGAGCCCCAGAGCCAGGAGGACGTGGACTTTCGGGAAACCCTGGAGCAATTCAAGCAGGGAGTGGAGGCCAACCTGGATGCTTCGGACTTCCAGGCGCATTACGATCTGGGCATCGCGTTCAAGGAGATGGGCCTCCTGGACGAAGCCATCGCACAGTTCCAGAAAGCCCTGCGGGCCCCCGACGGGAGGCTCAAATCGAGTGAGGCCCTGGGGGTCTCATTCTTCGAGAAGGGCCGGTTCGGCATAGCGGAAACCGTGCTCAGCCGGGCGGTCGACTCCCTGGCCGGCGCCGATGACGAGAAGATCGCGCTGATTTACTGGTGGGGGCGGGCGCTGGAGGCGCAACAGCGGACCGGGGAAGCGCTCCGCTGCTACGAACGCGCCTTGGCGGTGGACATTACCTTCCTCGACTTGGGCGAACGCATCCAGCGCCTCACCGCGGAGAACCTGAAGTGATTTCTGAAGCCGGCACCGTCACTCTGGGGCAGTTGCAGCTCGGGCTGGAAGACCGGCTGCAGGAGGTGCGCGACGAGGTCCGGCGGGTGATCGCGGCGGATTTCTCCCTGATCAGCGCTGTCAATGCGCACCTGCTCCAGATGCAGGGGAAGCTGTTCCGCCCCACCATCGTGTTCCTGGTGGACGAGGCCGCGGGCCGGCGGGCGACGGCGGGCACCACCCTGGCCGCCGTGGTGGAGTTGATCCATCTCGCGACCCTGGTGCACGACGACTCGGTGGATCATTCGGTGCTCCGCCGGGGCATGCCCACGATCAACTCGCTCTTCAGTCACCAGGTCTCGGTGATCATGGGGGACTATCTCTACTCCCGGGCCGTGATCGAGCTGGTTCGGTTAGGCGCGATGGAACCCCTCCGGGTATTGAGCCGGGTGACCAACGA
>DASWKS010000348.1:0-10333 GCA_036396495.1 Gemmatimonadales bacterium | reverse complement strand
TTCTTCGACTTCGTTCGGCCCTCGACCGCCTTGGACTCGGGCTGCACCGGCTTCGTCGCTTTCGCCTTTGCCCTCTTTGACCCTTTTCGGCCGACTCGCTTCGAGCCTGCTCGCGCCGCAATCAGTTCCACCGCCTGATCCAGGCTCACCGTGGTAGGATCCTGGCCTCGCGGGATCGACGCGCTGACGTCGCCGTGCTTCACGTATGGTCCGTAGCGCCCGTCGAAGAGATGGATCGGCTGCTGGTCGTCGGGGTGGAGACCCACTTCCCGCAGCGGCTTGGGTTCGGCCCGGCGGCCCCGGCCCAGCTTGGGCTGCGCCAGCATTTCCAGCGCGCGACCCAGCGTAATCGTCAGGACGTGGTCGTCGCCCCTGATGGAGCGGTAGTCCTTCCCTGCCTTACCCTGGTCGTGCACCACATAGGGCCCGAACCGGCCCAGCCCCGCCAGCACCTTGCCCCCGGATTCCGGATGCGCGCCTAACAACCGCGGCAGGGAGAGCAGACCCAGCGCCAGATCCAGCGTCGCGTCTTCCGGCTTGACGCCCCGCGGGAGTGACATCCGCTTGGGCTTGGGGCTCTCGTCAGTGGCTTCGCCCAGCTGCACGTAAGGCCCATACTGGCCGGTGCGGACATAGACCGGCAGCCTGGTGGCGGGGTCGCGGCCCAGCTCGGCCGGGCCTTCCTTCTTCTCCCGCAGCAGCGCCTCGATTTTCTCGCCGGTCAGGTCGGCCGGGGGAATATCGTTGGGAAGGCTGACCCGGAGCGGCTCGCCATTGTCGTTGCGTTCGATGTAGGGCCCGAACCGCCCGATCCGCACACTGGCATCCAGCCCAATGAGATCGACGCTGCGGGCCACCGCGGGATCGATGTCCTTGGTCTTGACCTCGGTCTGATGCCGCAGGCCTTCCTCACCGAGATAGAACTCCCGCAGATAGGGCAGCCACTCCGCGTTGCCCTCGGCGATGTCGTCGAGCGACTGCTCCATCTTGGCCGTGAACTTGATGTCCACCAGATGGGGAAAGTGTTTCTCCAGCAGCAGCGTCACCGCGATGGCCGTGAACGTCGGGACCAGGGCCTGGCCCTGCTTGACCGTATAGCCCCGCTCCAGAATGGTGCCGATGACGCTGGCGTAGGTGCTGGGCCGCCCCACCCCGTCGGCCTCCAGCTCCTTGACCAGAGTGGCCTCGGTGAAGCGGGCGGGCGGCTGGGTTACGTGCGACACGGCTTCGAGGGCTTCGCAGGCTGGAGCATCGCCCACCGCCAGGTCGGGCAGGAGCACTTCCTGATCCTCGAGCGCCGCCTCGGGATCGTCTGACCCTTCCACGTAGGCCCTGAGGAAGCCGGCAAAGTCGATCCGCTTGCCGGCCGCGCGGAACTGCGCCTTCTCTGCCTCGAGCAACACCGCGAGCGCGGTAATCCGGGCGTCGGCCATTTGGGAAGCGACCGTCCGTTTCCAGATCAGGTCATACAGGTCGCGCTCGACTCCATGCAGGCCGGTCTCTTCGGTGGTGCGGAAGTGGGAGCCGGCCGGCCGAATGGCCTCGTGGGCTTCCTGGGTGTGGGCACCCTTGCTGCTGTAGTGCCGGGGTTTGGCCGCCAGGTAGCTCTTGCCATATAGTCGGTCGATGCACTCCCGCGCGGCCGTGATGGCCTGGTTCGAAAGGTTGACCGAGTCGGTCCGCATGTAGGTGATGAACCCGCGCTCGTACAGGCTCTGCGCGGTTCGCATGGTCTCGCGGGCCGAGAGCCGCAGTTTGCGATTGGACTCCTGCTGCAGGGTAGAGGTGGTGAACGGCGCCCAGGGCCGGCGGATCTGGGGCTTTTCCTCGACCGAGGTGACGGTCCAGGGCGCCTTGAGCAGCCGGTCGCGCAGCGCCTCGGCCCGCGCCTGGTCGAGCAGCACGACATCCTTGGCCCTGGCGAGCTTGCCGGTGGCTTCGTCGAAGTCCTTCCCGGTGGCGAGCCGCACGCCATCGAGCGCCGTGAGCATGGCCTCGAAGGCCTGCTTCTCGTGCCGGAGCGTGGCCTTGAGGTCCCACCAGGTCCCGGCCCGGAAGGCGCGCCGCTCCCGCTCTCGCTGCACCAGGAGCCGCACCGCTACCGACTGCACCCGGCCGGCCGAGAGACCCCAGGCGATTTTCTTCCAGAGCAACGGCGACAAGGTATAGCCGACCAGACGATCGAGGATCCGGCGGGTTTCCTGGGCCCGCACCAGCCGATCGTCCACCTCGCGGGTGGCCTCGATGGCCTCCTGAATGGCTTCCTTGGTGATCTCGTGGAAGACCATGCGTTTGACGGGGATTCGGGGCGAGAGCACCTGCACCAGGTGCCAGGAAATGCTTTCACCCTCGCGGTCCTCGTCGGTGGCGAGCAGCAGCTCGTCGGCGTCCTTGAGCGCCTCCTTGAGCTCCTTCACCACCTTCTTCTTTTCGACCGGGACCACGTAGAGCGGTTCGAAGTCGTTTTCGACGTTCACCCCCAGGCGGGCCCACTCCTGGCCTTTGTATTTCGCGGGGACGTCCTTGGCGCCATCGGGGAGGTCGCGGATGTGCCCCATGGACGCCTCCACCTGGTATCCCCGGGGCAGGAATGCCTTGATGGTGCGGGCCTTGGTAGGCGATTCGACGATGACCAGCTTGGCCATGCGACTCCAGCATAAGGTGACTCGGGCACCGCAGCGTCATCATTCGCGCCCGCCCGTGCAGCCGAAAAACGCAAGCGAAGGGCCGCGCGGTTGCCGGCGCCCTTCGCTCAAGGGAGACAGTATTACACACCGGAGGCCGGTGTTGTCAATTGGCACCATGGTAAGAGGTTGAGAGGGATAAGGTTGGCGTGAGTGCCGAATGCCCAATGCCGAATGCCGATTGCAGAGGTCATGGATGAGGTAAACACTACACTTCTGCAATGGGCACTGGGCATTCGGCATTCCGCACTTATTCTTCCCGAGGCGCTCTCCCCCTCATCCCTCCCTGGGAGGTCAAGTGTCAAAGTTGATTCTCGGTCTGGTCATCATCTTCATCGGCCTGGCCGTCCGGTCGGCGCGCCGCGGGCCGGGCCGGATTTCGGGCGGTCTGATCGGGCTGGTAGCGCTGGCGCTCATCATCATCGGAGTGGCCACGCTCGGCACCTCGAGCGTGGTGGTGATCGACCCGGGCCAGGTCGGGGTACAGCACGCCTTCGGGAAGGTATCGACCCGGCCGCTGCTCTCGGGCATCCGGTTCGTGCCACCCTGGTCGCAGGTGGAGCGCTACTCGACCCGGGAGGAGCAGTATCCCGCAGCCGGGGCCGAGGCCGAGCAGATGCCGGCCCTGTCGAGCGAGCAGATGGGTATGCAGGTGGACGTCGCGATCCGGTGGCAGATCGATCCCATGACCGCGCCCCACATTTTCACCGAGATCGGCAACCAGGAGCAGATCCACGCGGTGGTGCTCAACGCCATCCGGAACGGGGTACGAGACGGGATGGTGCAATTCTCCATCAACGACCTGGGCCGCCGCAACGAGATCGCGCGGGTGATGCAGGCCGAGGTGGACAGCGCGCTGATCACCACGCCCCGCACCGGGGGCGAGCCGTTCAAGATCGCGGTGGTGACCGCCTTCTTTCTGCGGAACCTGGAGCCGCCCGCCCAGGTGGTTCAGGCCATCAACAACAAGATCGCCCAGGAACAGCAGATCCAGACCGAGCGGCACCGGGTGGAGGTGGCGCGGCTCCAGTCGGAGCAGCAGAAGCTGCTCAATCTGACGCTCACCCCCGAGGCGTTGATGAAGCAGTACCTCGAGGTACTGCACGACATGCGGCAGTCCAACAACCTGGTAGTGCTGGTGCCGACCGAGGGCGGGACGCCACTTCTGAACCTCTCACAGCTGCGCGGGAATCTGCGGCAGGGGCAGTAACCGGCCTTCACGTCTGCTTCATGCCCCCCACTGCATCATAGAGGGCCAAGGGAGGCCTCCATGATCGACCCCGTCGTCGGGTCCGCCCTCACCGACCAGTACCTCATCGAACGCGAAATAGCGGCCGGCGGGATGGGAACAGTCTACCTGGCGCGCGACCTCCGGCACGGCCGCCGGGTGGCGGTCAAGGTGATGAACCCCATCGGTGCGGCCGGCACGCAGCAGGTCCTCACCGAGCTGCGAAACGCGGCGCGGCTGCAGCACCCCCACATCCTTCCGGTCTACGATTCAGGCGAGGCAGCGGGCCGGACCTGGCTGGTAACCCCCTTCATGTCCGAGGGCTCCCTCCGGGAGGTGCTCGCGACTCGAGGCCGCCTGCCGATCAGGGAAGTGCTGCCCCTTCTTACCGACATCGGCGCGGCGGTTCAGTACGCCCACGACCATCAAATCCTGCACGGCGACATCAAGCCCGAGAACATCCTGCTCGACCAGGGCCATGCGTATCTGGCGGATTTCGGGATTTCTCGTGCGATTCATGCCGATTGGTCGGCGATTCGAGCCCGGCCGCCGGGAGCGGGGACGCCCGACTACGTGAGCCCGGAGCAGGCCGCGGGTGGGTCATCGGTCGATGGTCGAGCCGATCTCTACAGTCTGGCCTGTGTGGCAGTGGAACTGCTCAGTGGCCGGGCACCATTCGTGGCCGACACCCCCACCCGGAGCCTGGCGAAGCGATACCTGGCGCCACCCGATGTGCGCGCCCTGGTGCCGGAGCTGCCCTACGCGGCCGCACAGGTTCTCGAACGGGCACTCGCCCTCGACCCTGTCCGGCGCCAGTCCTCGGTGCGCGCCTTTTTGGCTGAGTTGGAGACCTCGCTCCAGGGCCACCGGTTCGCCCGGCTGGGAAGGGGCTGGCGAGGATTGATCGGTGCCTATCGACGCGGGTCCGCCGGCGCACTGGGAGCCTGGGCCTTCGACCTTCGCTCGGCGATCCGTTCGCTCCGGCGCCGGCCCGGCTTCTCGCTCACGGTAGCCGGCACCCTGGCTCTGGCCCTCGGGGCGCTCACGGCGACGATGGCGGTGGTCGACGGCATCCTGCTCCGTTCCCTCCCCTACCGGGACCCCGACCGGCTGGTCGCGTTGTGTGAGCTGCATCCCTCGCTGGCCCAGTTCTGCGTGGCGTCGCCGCCCAATGCCACCGATTGGGAGCGGAGAAGCAAGAGCTTCTCGGCCTTCGGGCTGGGTCGGGACTGGGGGTTCACGCTCACTCGCGACGGCAAGCCGGTCGGACTCTCGGCCGGCCTCGCCAGCGACGGACTGTTCCGGGTGTTCCAGCTGGAACCGCTGTTAGGCAGGCTGATCCAGCCGGAGGATCTGGCGGCGGGCCGGCGGGTCGCGGTGCTCTCGCATGGGCTCTGGGCCAGTACCTTCGGAGCCGACTCCAGCATCGTGGGCCGAGGAATCGTCCTGGATGATTCGACCTGGACGGTAGTGGGGGTCCTGCGCCCGGCCGCTTCCGTTCCCCTCCTCGAGACGGTCCAGCTCTGGGCGCCGTTGCCGTTTCGCCCGGATGACCCTTCGCAGCGCGACTGGCGAGGCTTCCGCACCTATGCCCGGCTGATGCCCGGCGTGAGCGTTGAAGCCGCTGGCGACGACCTGCGCCGGATTGCGCGGGACCTGGGCCGGGACTTTCCGGCCAGCAATGAAGGCTGGGGTGTCGAGGTCCGGACCCTGCACGATGAAGTCGTGGGCCCAGTGCGCCTGTTGCTGCTGGTGTTCTTGAGTGCGACCGGGTTGGTGCTGGTCGTGGCGGCCGCCAACATCGCGAACCTGATGCTGGCACGCGCCAGCGGGCGGGCCCGCGAGCTCGCCATTCAGGCGGCCGTCGGCGGCGGGCGGGCCAGACTGGTCCGCACCCTGCTGCTCGAGAGTCTGGTGATTGCGCTGGTCGGGATCGGCCTCGGTGTCATCGTGGCTCGCTCCGCTCTCGCGGCCTTCCTTCACTTCGCCCCGACAGGAGTTCCCCGGTTGGAGAACGTCGGTCTCGGTGGTGGACCCCTGGCGGTAGGCGCCATGCTGGGGTTGCTGGTGGCCTTCCTCGCCGGCCTGGTGCCGGTCCTTCGAATGTCCCGGCTCGATCTTTCCATCGCATTGCGCGGAGCCGGGGCCGACAGCGGCCCCGAGCGGGGGTGGGGTCGCGCGGCGCTGGTGGTTACCCAGGTGGCCGTGGCCGTGACTCTGCTCACCGCGGCCGGTCTGCTTACCCGAAGTTTCGTCAACCTGATCCGCTGGCGACCGGGATTCGAGACCGAACATCTGGTCGTGGTCTGGACGTCCGCCTCCCCGGGGCGCTTTACCCGCGGGGCCGACGTGGCTCTGCTCCAACGCCAGGCGCGGGAGATCATTGGGGGCGTCGCAGGCGTCACCGGCGTCGCCAACGTCTCTAATGGTCCGCTGTTCGGGGGGATCGAGCCCGGGACCTTCGTGTCGCGCGAGGAGGGGCCGCGCCGCGAGGTGGCGGCGCGGTGGTACGATGCCAGCCCGGGGTATTTCGAAACCCTCGGTCTCCCGCTGGTCCGGGGACGGGCCTTCACCGCCGCCGATGTGCCCGGATCGACTCCCGTCGCGGTGGTCAACGAGACCTTCGCCCGACGGCTGTGGCCGGGCGCTGACCCGATTGGACGTCGGGTCGCGGAGGACCGGCCCGACGCGACGGTGCTCGAAGTGGTAGGCGTGGTCCAGGACATCACACCCTTCCGCGCCGGCGAGCCTCCGGTGCCGGGCATCTGGTGGCCCTACGATCAGGCGCCGCGGTGGGGTGCGTATCTGGTGCTGCGGACCGCTGTCCCGCCTGTGAACCTCGTGCCTGCCATCGAGGAACGGCTCGAGGCCACGGTGCCCGGACTCCAGCTCGGGACCTTCCGGACCATGCCGGAACTGATTTCGGCCCGGCTGGTCACACCCCGCTTCAACCTGGTGCTCATCGCGGGGTTTGCCACGCTGGCCCTGCTGATGGCCGTGGTCGGCCTCTATGGGCTGGTGAGCTTTCTGGTCGCGCTCCGGCTGCGCGAGCTGGCGATCCGGATGGCCCTGGGCGCTTCGGGGATCGCCGTCCGGCGGCAGGTGTTCGCCCGGAGCCTGAGGCTGGCCCTGGTGGGAGTCGGAATCGGCCTGGTTGGGGCCGTGGCCCTCGGCCGCCTGCTCCGCACCTTACTCGCGGGGGTTTCGCCCCTCGACCCGGCGACGCTGACGCTGGTACCGGTGGTGCTGCTGGCCTGCGTCGTGCTCGCCACCTGGCAGCCGGCCCGCCGGGCCAGCCGGGCGGATCCGATGACGCTGCTGCGGGCGGAATAACAACTGCATTGACGATTGACGATTGACGATTGCTTGCCCCAGCTCGGGAACTGAGGTGAGCAGTCGTCAATCGTCAATCGTCAATCGTCAATCGTCAATGCGTTCATGGAATCAACGGCCTCCCCGCCGGCCGCACCAGGAACAGGCCCTCCTGAATCGACGTCACCACGATGGTGCCGCTCTTGAAGTAGGGATAGTTGCTCCACGAGCCGGTGAACCCGGGCACATCGACCCCCACGGGATTGGTGTCGAAGTTCCCCACCGGCTTCGGGTTCTTGGGATCGCTGATATCCAGGATCCGGAGCCCGCTCGAGTAGTTCGACTGGAACATCAGGTTGCCCTTCACGTACAGATTGTGATCGCTGGCCCGGTTGCTGGAGATGTACTGACCCGCCAGCACCGGATCGTCCAGATCGCTCACGTCCCAGATCAGGGTTCGGGTCCCCGGCACCGTGCCCTGGATCTCGTCCCCTTCGTCGTCCACGTAGAAGTAGCGCCGGTCGTCCGTAATCCAGCCCTGGTGGGTGTAGCCCACGTTGGGATAGGACGCCTTGGACAGCGGCTTGGGGTTGGCCTTGTCGGTCACGTCCGCGATGCCTAACGCGTTCTCCGAGCTGTTGAAGCAGATGTGCCGTCCGGTGTAGCTGGTGTCCGGGCCGTCGTACACCAGGCACTGGGCGTCGTGGGTGTAGCCGGTGCGCTGGTTGCCGGTGCTGGGATCGGCGAAGCAGCCGGCGAATTTCGGGTTCTTGGGCTCCCGGATGTCGACCATGTGCAGCGCGCCGCCGCAGGTCTCGCCCCCGCCGTTGGAGCCGACCGCGAAGGCGAAGCCGGCCGTGGTGTCGATGACGATATTGTGGGCACTGGCGATCCGGTCGTAGGTGACGTCGGCGCTGAACTTCTGGGCCGAGCGCACGTTGCGGAGCCGGGTCAGGTCGAACACCTGCATACCATGCTGCAGCGAGCCGTCGGCCACGATGAAGGCGTGGTCCTGGTAGACCTTGATGTCGCGCCAGGCGTTGGCCTGCGCGCCCGGGGTCATGGGCAGATCGCCCAGGTACCGGGGATTGACCGGATCGGTGATGTCGACGAACGCGGTGCCGTCGATCCGGCCCACCAGCGCGTACTCCCGGTCGGTGGTCGGGTCGGTCCAGCCCCACACATCGTTCAACCGGACCCCGCGGCTGCCGCCGATGTCCTTGACCGGCATGTAGGCCAGCAGGTCCACCTGGCTGCAGTCGAACAGCTCCACTTTGCCGGTGGTGCAGTCGCGCTTGCTGCCGCGGATGGCGGCCAGGGTCTTCTCTTCACTCAGGACTTTCTTCCCGGTGGCCCAGGTGCCACTGCCGCGGGCCAGGATCACCGCGGTGCCCGCGCCATGGTCGTCCCCAGGGGAACCCACCACGGCGGCGTCTCCCACCACCGCGAACACTCCGCCGAACTGGTCGCCTCGGGCGGTCTCGGTGTGGGAGAGCTTGGTAACGCCGGTGACGGAACTGTCCGTCCCTATCGCGAACCGATAGATCCGCCCCTGCGCGTCGGCCCCCGGGGCGCCGATCCACACCTCCCCCGGCATGGTCTGGATGATCGAGCCGAACTGGGCGAACTGAAGGCCATCGAAGGGCGCCAGCCGCATCCGCTCCACCCAGCGGTCACCAGCCCGAGCATAGACATAGACCGCGCCGATGGACTGATCCAGTCCTGGCATCCCGATCAGGGCCCGACCGTTGTGAAAGGCGACCGCCGTACCGAACCGGGTGTTCCGCAACGTCCCGGGCCGGACAATCTTGGACTCTTCCTTCCATTGGCCTGCGGCCGGGTCGCGGTGGAAGACGTACACCGCACCGCGGGACGAGTCCTTTTGCGCGGCACCTACCAGCATCAGGTCGCCATCGATAGCCACGCTGCTGCCGAAGAAATCATTGGGCTGCCCGTCACTGGCGACGAGGCTCTGCTCCTCGGTCCACCGGCCGTTGGCCCCGCGGCGGAAGATCGTGATGGTGCCGCGACTCTGGTTCCGGCCCCAGGCGGCCACGTAGGCGAGGTCGCCCTTGAGCAGCACCTGCCGGCCGTAGGCGTCGCCCGCCACCACCGTGGCCGGCAACAGTTTCGCACTTTGCTTCCAAGCACCGGAGCCGTCCCGTTCGAACACGTAGGCCGCACCCCGGGAGCTGTCGAGCGAGGTCGCGCCGATCAGCAGCCGGTCGCCATCGACCGAAAGGCTCCGACCGAACCGGTCCTGGGGAACGCCATCCGAGGCGGAGAGGCGAGCGGACTCCCGCCAGGCGTTGCCGGAGCGGGTATAGACGTATACGGTCCCGGGTGAGAACTGGGTGACGGGTTCGGAGACGAAAATCTCGCGGCTCCCGGCGGCCACCGTGCTGCCGAAGCCCTGCCCGGCGGCGGGAGCGGCTGGGAACGCGGCGGTGAGCAGAACCGTGACGGAAATGGCGATAGGACGCATGGAACCTCTGGAAGTGGGACGATCTATTGGACGCACGAAACCAGGCGAAGGATGCTGACTCCTACGATTCCGATCTAGCGGAGGGTTTCGAAACTAGCGGAGGGGGGAGGCGGCAGACGGGAGGCGCGGCTACTTCCCGGCCCGACCCTGCTTCCGGACCAGGCCCCAAGCCCCTATGAGCACCAGCCCGATGGCGAGGAACATGGCCCCGGAGGGCACCACAGGTGTCGCCTGGCTGGCGGCGCAAAGGCCGGTGAGAAGACAGTCACCGGGAACGAGGGATTGGAGCACCGCTAGAATCGGCATCACAACGGACAGGGAGGGATTCGTCGCGAGCCCGCGCAGCCGGGCGAGCGGACCGAGGACGCGAAGCGGCCGCAGGTCAACCCTCGAGCTGGGAAGCTGGCCTCCGCGACCAACCACCCAGGCACCCCTGACGGACAGGGAGGGATTCGAACCCTCGATACCCTTACGGGTATACCGGTTTTCGAGACCGGCTCCTTCAGCCACTCGGACACCTGTCCTCATTGTATCACAACAACTTAGCGCCCGGGTCAAGAGCCGGGGACCGGCCGGCAGCATCGGGAGCACTGGGCCGCAAAAATAACTCGGTCTGGCGCCCGG
>DASWKS010000347.1:0-4080 GCA_036396495.1 Gemmatimonadales bacterium | reverse complement strand
GTCGAGTTATGAAGCGCCTTCCGCTGGTATTGGTGCTGGGACTGGCTCCGCTCGCGGGCTGCAACGATGTGGCCACGCCACCTGATCCGCCGCTGGAGCCCTCGATCGATGCCCAGCTGCGGGCCAGCATCGGCAACTGGGGTATCGTCCCGATCGGCCCCATGCCGGCCCAGAACCCGGCGCAGGTGGAGCTGGGTCGGGCGCTGTTCTTCGACAAGATTCTGAGCGGCAATCGTGATATCGCCTGCGCCACCTGCCATGAGGTCTCGACCTCGCTGGGCGACGGGCGTTCGTTGTCGGTGGGCACCGGCGGCACGGGGGTGGGCCCGGCCCGCCGGCTGGGGCCCGGCCGCCAGTTTACTCCCCGCAGCGCCCCGTCCCTCCTCAATACCGGGCTGGGATTGTTCTACATCTTCTGGGATCTGCGGCTGTCGGGCGCGCACGGGCAGTTCGTCACCGATTCGAACGTGACCCTGCCACCCGGTTTGCCCAACATCCTCACCGCCCAGGCCATGCTGCCGGTCCTCAACCGGCAGGAAATGCGGGGTGTGCCCGGCGACCTGGACCGGTTCGGTAACCCTAACGAGCTCGCCCTGATCGGCGACGAGCAGTCCGCCGAAGTGTGGAACGCGATCATGAACCGGCTCCTGGCCGTCTCCGAGTACGTGGCGATGTTCAACACCGCGTTTCCGGGATCGGGCCGGCCCCGCTTCGAGCACGCGGCCCGGGCGCTGGCCACCTTCCAGATGGAAGAGTTCACCCGGACCCGCTCGCCGTTCGATCGCTTTCTCGACCGGGACGACCCAGCGATGACCCTGGAGCAGAAGCGGGGCGGCCTGCTCTTCTTCGGCAGAGCCCAGTGTTCCTCCTGCCACAACGGCCCCTTCCTGGGCGGCCAGGGCCTCGCCAACGTGGGAGCGCCGCAGATCGGCCCCGGCGGAACCCGCCAGCCGCCCCTCGACCTGGGGCGGGGAGAGCACGAGGGGAACGAGTTCTACCGGTTCGCCTTCCGGGTGGCCCCGCTCCGCAACGTGGAGCTCACCGCGCCTTATTTCCACAGTGGGGCCTATCGCACCCTCGAGGCGGTGGTGCGCCACTACAACGACGTGCCGGAAGCGCTCCGCCAGTATGACCCTTCCCAGCTCGATCCGGATGTGCGGCCGTGGTATCACGGCGACCCGGCCACGGTGGGCGCCATCCTGCAGACGCTCGACGGGCGGTTTCAGCGGCCCCTCGAGCTCACCGACACCGAGATCAGCGAGTTGGTGGCGTTTCTCAGGGCGCTGACTGACCCCGCGGCGAGGGACTTGCGTTCCGCAGCCCCGGCCAGGGTTCCGAGCGGCCTTCCGGTCCGGGAGTGACTCAGGAAATCCCAGCTGGCGGAATCACTGGTAGGGCCTGTCGGTGCCGTTCCAACTCGTCCCCCCAAATACTGATCAATGAGGCCAATCTGCTTGGGAGGCTGAACCTGCCTCCGATGATCCAGGATACAGGGTGGGAACTGATTCAGCGGATGACCTCGGATTCGGCGGATTGATACTAACGGGATCGTTGTCCGAAGCATCCTTCTGATCCGCTTCATCCGTGCCAAACAAGCGTCCTGGACCCTCGAAAATCGGACAAGACACCCCGCGCGGGACGGTCGCTCAACAAACCAGTAAGGAACGCACATAGGGTAGCGATTACCTTCGTTTGCAGCTTCCACCAGGACTGGATCCACCCCAACCGTGTCAACCATGCACTCGCTGAATCCCGCCTATCTCGAGGCCCTCTACCGGACCGTGAACGCGAGTCCGTTCCCGCGCCACCTGCCGATGCGGATCGTGGAAGTCGGGCCGGGAAACGCCCGGATCGAGCTGGAGGTAGGCGAGTGTCATCTGCAACCGTTCGGGATCGTGCACGGGGGCGTGATCGCCACCCTGATCGATACCGCCACCTTCTGGGCGGCGTTCGGCGCCATTCCGGAGGATGCCGGCCTGGTGAACATCGACCTCAAGCTCAATTACCTGCAGTCGGTTACCAGGGGCCGGCTGGTGGCGCTGGGGCAATCGATTCGAGCGGGGCGGACCATCACGTACGCTGAGGCACACGTGCGCGGGGAGGACGGTGGGCTGATCGCGCACGGAACCTCGACCCTCATGGTCCTGCCGGGGAAAGGCTTTCCCCTGGGTCCACCGAAGCACTTGCCGCGGTAATCAGCGACGCTCGTGCGAGGTTGTGCTTTCCACTTGCCGGGACGAGCCGGCACCACTAGCGTCCCGTGCCAGGTGGCGCGAAGTCGCAGGTTTTCGCGGCGCATGACCAGCCGCAGTGAGGGTGCACCAATTCGCATCAAGTTCTACCGCTGCCCTCGATCCGCGAGGCTTCACGGGTGCCGCCCGTGACCGACCAGCCGGGCGCACTCGATGGACTTCGGATCCTGGTGGTGGACGACGACCCGGAATCCCTCGAGCTTGTCGCCGAGCTGCTCGAGATGAACGGAGCCGAGGTCCAGCGCGCCCGTGGCGTCACGCAGGCGCGCGAAGTGCTGCTCCGGTTTCGAGCCGATCTGGTGATTTCCGACCTCTCGATGCCTGAGGGTGACGGATTCGATCTCATCATGGAGATCCGCCGGCTCCCGGCCGAGGCCGGAGGCGATACCCCGGCCATTGCCTTCTCCGGCTCCTCCGATCCGCTCTCGCGTGCCCGAGCGCTCGCGTACGGATTTCAGGAGTACGTTCCCAAGCCGGTCGATTCCTTTCTGCTGGTGAACACGGTGGCCGCCCTGGCGCGCCGCGCGACCCGGTAGAACCGGCCGATGAAACCGGACGGCCCAACCCGAAAGAAGCCGCGTCGGCCCCTCATCGTACTGGTGGACAGCGGCAAGCGGGAGTACCACGACGCGCTCACGGCCGCCGGGTACAACGTGGTGGGTGTCTCCAGCACGAAGGAAGCGCTGAGTCACCGCCCTCGGCCGGACGCGCTGATCCTGGAGCTGGTGGTTCCGGACGACGAGTTGGCGTCGCTCCGGACCTGGAAGTCGGGTCGCCGCACCCGGGCCATGACCCTGATCGCCCTGGCGAGCGCGGCGCGGCAGGAAGCGATACTGAAGGTCGGCGCCACCTTCTGTCGCTATCCCTGCCCTCCGGAGGAGTTGGTGGAAGTCCTTCGGAAAGTGATTCCCCTGCCCAACCTCTGAGCCTTCAGTTGATGCCGTAGCGCCTCAGCTTGTCGTACAGGGTCCGCTCGCCGATGCCCAGCCGCCGGGCCGCGCGGCGCCGGTTCCCGGCGGCCTCGTCCAGCGCCCGCCGAATCGCGTCCCGCTCGATCTCCGCCATGGTGCGGCCGGCCGCCTCGCTGCCGGGCAAGGTCAGTGACACCTGCAGCTCGTCGCCCCGTACCACGTCACCCTCCGTCAGGATGGCCGCGCGCTCCAGAGCGTTGGCCAGCTCGCGCACGTTCCCGGGCCAGGCGCACCCGAGAATCTTGTCCCGGGCGCTGTCATCCAGGGTAAGCCCGGGGCGACCCAGCTCGGCGCCGATGCGGGCCAGCAGCGATTCGGCGAGCGGCAGGAGATCGGTCCGCCGCACCCGGAGCGGGGGGAGCTGGACCGGGAACACCGCGAGACGATGACACAGATCCTCTCGAAAGGTCCCCTGTGAGATCATGGCGGTCAGGTCCCGGTTAGTGGCCGCGATCCACCGCACATCCGCTTCGATCGTGCGGGTGCCTCCCACCCGTTCGAAGCGGCGTTCCTGCACCACTCGCAGCAACTTTGCCTGCAGTTCGACCTCGAGCTCGCCGATCTCGTCCAGGAAGAACGTGCCGCCGGCCGCCAGCTCCAGTCGTCCCCGTCGAGCCGCCAGCGCCCCGGTGAAGGCGCCCTTCTCGTGCCCGAAGATCTCGCTCTCCATCAGGGTCTCCGAGATCGCCGCGCAGTTCACCGGTACGAAGGGGCCGTCGGCCCGCGGGCTCTTCTCGTGGACGAAGCGGGCTGCCAGCTCCTTCCCGGTGCCGCTCTCCCCCAGCAGCAGGACGGTTGAATTGGTGCGCGATACCTTGTCGAGCTGAAGCATCGCGGATTGCATGAGCGGGTCGCCC
>DASWKS010000346.1:0-2441 GCA_036396495.1 Gemmatimonadales bacterium | reverse complement strand
AGCGTTGCGGAGTCAGGCGGCAAGCCTTAGGCGACTATTGGTCAGGACTCCAACCCCACCTCGATATACCGATAGGCAGGCTGCTCCGGAAACCCGGAGACGAACAAGGCTCCCCCGGAGCCGGCCGCCCACCATCCTCCAATCAACTGGCTGGGTGTGTCCAGTTCTTGCACAATTGGCGCGAACCAGCGCCGGATGTGCCGCAGCTCGGGAGCCCGACGGCCCAGCATGGAGACCAGGACCGCATCACCGGCGGTCGCCCTGAAGAAGTGAGCCAGGGCGTGGGAGCGCTGCACGAACTCCACCGCTTTCACCCCTGGCTCGTCGAACAGCACGCGGCCTTCAAAGACATCCATCGGGGGCGCATCCAGCCGGGGGCCCAGATAGACAAAACGACGGCCGTCCCCGGTGCGGCGCTCCACCAAGGCCGCCGCGGTTTCGCTGGTGAGCCGGGCCGCATGAAGCAGATCATCATCCAGCATGATCCCCACCACCATGGTCCACTCCAGTGCCGCCAGGGCAGTATCCACCGGACATCCGGCCACGTCATCGAAGGCCAGGAAGCGGGGGGACTCGCCGGCTCGGACCACGAAATGCCCCAGGGCCTCCGCCCGGTCGGAAAAGCTACGGATGCTGACGGTTTCTCGGGTGGGCATGGGTGAATAATAGGGGAGTTCCCCGTTCCGCGTTCCAAGTACCGGGTGGCGGTGCCAGGTGCGGTGCCGTAGTTCCGGGTGACAAGTGACGCGGCACCAGGAACATGGCACAGTACACGGCACAACACATGGCACAGCTCGGTGCACCGCACCGGGGCACCCGGAACCAGGAACCCGAGGCTCTCCCACCCCTCTATTGACAAACCCCCCAACGGGGCGGATGTTCGCTCCCGTATGGGATTCGCAGTACCCGCCACAACCTCCACCAGAGAGCCCATGCCGCTGGTCTACCCGACCGAGCGGCTTTTTTCCTGGCCCCTACCAGGGCCAGGGTTCCACAGGAGCCTCCCGGCTCCCCGACAGCATGAGGTAGCACCATGGCGCAGGGAACTGTAAAGTGGTTCAACGACGCCAAGGGGTTCGGCTTCATCGCGCAGGAGGGTGGGAAAGATGTTTTCGTACATCACACAGCAATTCAGGCCGAAGGGTTTCGCTCGCTCAGGGAAGGCGACCAGGTGGAGTTTGAAATCGTCGAGGGTCCCAAAGGACTCCAGGCTTCCAACGTCCGGAAGGTCTGAGGCGAGATTGCCGACAGGACCGATGCTGCAGGTTCTCCTGCTCGCGGCGCTTGTCATCCCCGCCCGGCTGACGGCGCAGGGCTCGCGTCCGCTCGAATTCCTGGGTTTCAATCCCGGCACGTCGTTGAAGCAGGTCGCAGCGCTGGTCGAAACTCACGGAGGGGAATGGCGTTGCGTCCCCTCGCGGGTGGACCGCCGCTTCTCGGAATGCCGGGGCGTGATCAGTCCCCAGGGCCTGGGTGAGCTGAACATCATCGGGTCCATGGTCAACGGGAAGGCCGCGGTCCTCCTGATCGAGGGCCCGGTGGATGACGTGCTGCTCACCCGCTGGGTCGACAACCTGACCAGCAGCTTCGGCACGGTCTCGGCCCGGCTCGCCAACCGGCAAGCCATGTGGCAGTGGACCCGTCAGCGTCGCATGATTCGGGTGACCACCAGGATCGACCAGGGCATCCGGGTCGTGTCGGTCAGTCTGGTGGACGGTCCAATACTCGACGCCCTGTGAGGACGGTGCGTTGTTGAATCGCCGAGCCCTGTTGCTCGTTCTTTTCACAGCCTGTCGTTCTACGTCGGAACCCGTACGCATCGGTCTGGCCGGCCCGTTTTCGGACGCGGTCGGCGGGCCGATGCTCAGGGCCGCCCAGCTGGCGGTTGAGGAGATCAATGCCTCCGGGGGCATCGGGGGACGATCCATCCAGCTGGTGGCTCGGGACGATACCGGAGACCCCGATTCCGCAGTCTCGGTCGCGGCCGAACTGGTGGCCGAAGAAGTGGTGGCGGTGGTGGGTCATGTCTACTCCGGAACCACGCTCGCGGCGGCCCCGGTATACGGAGCCTCGGAGGTCCCAGTACCGGTAATCACACCCTCGTCATCGTCGCCTGAGGTGGCCCAGGCGGGCCCTCATGTTTTCCGGCTCTGCCCAACCGATCTGGAACACGGCGCTGCCCTGGCTACCTGGATCCGTCAGGGTCTGGGGTTTTCCCGGGGCGCCGTGCTCTATCTCAACAACCCGTATGGCCGCGGCGTCAGACAATCATTCGTTGCACGGTTCCTGGTCCTGGGCGGTTCCATCGTGGAGTCCGATCCCTACCTGGGGGACACTCCGGACGTCGGACCCTATCTCGATCGCATTCGCTCCACCGGGGCGGAGTTCCTGGTCGTGGCGGGAAACCGGCTCGAGGCGGAAACGGTTCTACAGCTGGCCCG
>DASWKS010000345.1:0-5138 GCA_036396495.1 Gemmatimonadales bacterium | reverse complement strand
CACGTTCACGTTGGGCTGGAACGGCTCGCCGTCGTCCGAACCGGGATCGGGCCGCTGCACCAGCCGGTTGAAGAACTGGTTGTTGGATCCCAGGTCGTACTTCAGGCCCATGGCCTCGAGATCGGTGCGATCCACGAAGATGATCTTGGCCTGGATGGAGACCTGCATGGTGCGGATGTCGAGGCCGCGGGCGAATTCGACCACGCCGGCCAGCCGCGACCGGGTCTCGGTGATGATCAGTGAATTGGACGCGGTATCGGCGTTCACCGAGCCGCGGTTCTTGGTCAGGATGCCTTCGACCGATTTGCCCAGCTCGCCGGCCCGGGCGTAGTTGACCCGGATCACCTCGGTCTGGAGCGGCTCGAGCGAGTCGAGCTCGGCCAGCGCGGTCGGCGCGTCGACCCGGATGATGCCGCCGGGCATTTCCTGGGCCGAGAGACCCTGCGCGGCGAGAATGGCCTGGAAGGCCTGCGACCAGGGCTTGTCGCGGATTTCGGCGGTGACCTGGCCCGTTACGCCCTTGCCCAGAATGATGGTGTGACCCGACAGCGCCGCGAACCCGGAGACGACGTCCCGGATGTCGGCGTTGTCCCAGGAGACGGTGATGCGGGGCTCGCCCCGCTGCTGTGAGAGGCGAACCGGCGCAACCCGCACCGGAAGGGCGCGGTCGAGGTCCGGGCTCTCTTCGGTCACCACGGTCGCGGCGGCCGGGGCAACCGGCGCGCTGAGGCGCGGGGCGACCGGGGTGCCGCTGGACCAGGCCAGGAACGAATCATCGGCCCCGAAGGAGACCCGGACCGCGTCATCCTCCTGGACCACGGTGTAGGCGCGGTCGTGGTCCAGCACCAGGACGACGCGCACCACGCCGGGGGCGTTCTGCCGGACCCGCACGTTGAGCACACCGGCCCGGGCCACGCCGTCGTAGATCGGCTGGGCCGGAGTGGCGAGGGTGGCGCCCTCGAGATCGAACACCAGACGGCTGGGGTTGGCCAGGATGAAATCCTTGACCGTCACCGAACCGCGGATCCCGATCACCAGCTCGGCCTTGCCGGGCGTGGACATCAGGCTCACGCCGACCACCTGGCCGCCGTCGGCGGGGGCCGCCGGCGCCGGCTGCACCACTACCGCAGCGAGCCCAAGGGCCGCGAACGTCCAACGGGCGAATCGTCTCATGGGGTCTGCTCCTCCTGCAGCCGGCGGAGCGAGAGGGTTTCCCGCCGGTCGGTTCCGAAGTCGTCCACGATGAAGTCCACGTCGCGCTCGCGGATCCCAGCGACCCGGATGCGCCCGAGTCGCTCACCCTCGTGGAGGTTGTACCGCTTGCTCGTGACCCGCTCGCGCAACACCACTATGCTGCGTTCGGGCACGTTGTGATCGATATAGATGGCGACGAGCGAGAGATCGGACAGTTCGGGACCGATCAGCGAGCTCTCGAGCAACGATTCGAACGGATCGCGCCCGCCCCCGGAGTAGGCGTAGACCTCACGCTTGAGAGCCTGGTCGTCCCCGGCCAGGTCGGCGGCGGAGTCGTGGGCCACCGGGCGGCGCCGGAGCGCCACCGGTTCGGGGGCCGCGCCCTCTTCGACGTCGCCGCTGCTGCAGCCCGCGAGCGCCAGGAGCGCCAGCGCGAGCCAGGAAGCCCTACATCTCATCGGCACCCTCCCCCGTGGACTTCACGAAGGTCCGTACTTTGAACTTGGCCTCCAGCATTGCCTTGGTGCTGTCTCCCAGCGCCTTGGCTTTGGCGGGATCGGCCGAGGCCATGGTGAGCTCGATCGGGACGATGATCCGGCGCAGCCCGGCGATGTCGGTCAGGAAGCGCCCGATCTGGTCGTAGCGGCCCACCACCGACATCTCGTAGGAGTGGGTGTTGAACGGATTGGGCCCCGGCTGCACCGGCTGCGGAACCACGTTGGACAGATTGACTCCCCGGACCTTGGCCCGGGAGGAGATATCGTCCAGCAGATTGGGGACTTCGTTGCGCTCGGGCACGAATTGCCGCAGCAGCGTCAGGGTGGCGCGGTATTCCTCGACCCGCTGGCGCACGTCTTCGACCGAACCCCGCGCCAGCTCGCGCTTGGCGCTGTCGATCGACGCCTGGACTGTGGCGATGGTGTCCCGCAAGGCCACCACCCGATCGTTGCGCGCCTTGAGGCCGGAGCCCCCAACCAGGCTGAGGCCGTCGCCGGACCAGAGGACGTATCCGGCCAGGAGGGCGAGCAGGATCGTGAGGATCGAGGCCGCGCGGGGATTATCAGAGAGTGCCATGGATTACCTCACCACCGACTCGGACACGGAGACCGTCTGAATGCGGTCCGCCGGCGGCCGGCCGAACGTTGCGGTCAGTACGAACGCCGTGACGGCCCGGCCGGACTCGACCACCGTGTTGGCCGAAATCGCGGTCACGTCGATGAGCCACGGAGAATCCTCCAGCTGCCGCATGAAGCGGGTGTACCCCTGAATGTCCACCGTGCGTCCGGTCAGCTGGAGCTGCACCGGCGGCGGCGGCGGCGTTGCGGTCGAATCCGCCAGCGGCGCGGCCAGCGGGGCGTTGACGTACGAGACGTTGATCAGCCAGGTCAGGGGCGGCAGCGCCTGGGCCACTTCGTTCAGAATGTGGGGCCAGATATAGCGGTCCCCATCCACCTGACGGATGGTGCGGATCTGGGACAGGATCGAGTCGCGCGCCACTTCCTCGCGCCGCTTCTGGGCCAGGAAATCCTGGAACCGGCGGTGCTCGCTGCGGGTCTCCTCGAGCTTGGGCTCGAGCTCGCCCAGCTGGGAACCGGTGCTCAGGTACATCCAGCCCAGGAAGCCGGCCGCGGCTACCCAGGCCAGCATCGCGACGAGGCGGAGCGGATCCTTGACCGCGGAGCCGAGGCCCTTGAGCCGATCCAGGCTGAAGGCGAAGGACGGACGCCGCTTGCCGCGCCTGGTACCAGGCCGGAGGTTGACGGAGATCATCATGGCAGTATCACGCTGGCGGGGGTCACGCGGCCGTCCGCAGTGCCAACCCGATCGGCAGCATCAGGAGCGGCGCGACGTCGTCGACGTTCATCGCGTCGAACACCCCGTCCGCCACCTGCAACCGCTCGATGGGATTGGCTTGCTGAACCGGCAGCCGAAGCCGGTCGGCGATGGCCTTGCCCAGGCCCGGAATCTTGGCGCCGCCGCCGGAGGTATAGAGCCGGGAGAGCCCGGTGCTCGACCGGGTGGAGGTCTGGAGGAACGCCGCCGCGCGGTCGATACCGACCGCCAGATCTTCGGCCCGCGCCTGCACGAACGGCTGCAGCGCGTCGTTCACCTCGTGACCCTGCAGGATCCGGTCGGCCTCGGTGGCCGACATGCCCCGCTCCCGCATCAAGTCTTCCTTGAAGCGGCGGGTACCGACCGGCAGGTCACGGGTGAGGATCGGGATGCCGTCCTCGAGAATGTTCACGTTGGTGACTTCGTGGCCCAGGTTCACCAGGCCCACCAGCCCCCGCATCGCCTCGGGATGGTTCACCTCGAAGGCATTGTGGAGCGCGAAGGCATCGACGTCGATGACCGCCGGCTCGACGCCGACCTCGGCCAGCAGCGCCAGCTTGTTCTCCACCAGCTCCCGCTTGGCCGCGACCAGGAGGACCGTCATCTGCAGTCCTTCCCCGTCCGGATCCAGGATCTGGAAATCCAGCTCGACGTTGTCCATGTCGAAGGGGACGTGCTGCTCGGCCTCCCATCGGATGACCTCGCGCGCCTCCGCCTCTTTCATGCGATCCATCGAGATTTTCTTGATGATGACATCACGACCGCCTACGGCGGTCACCAGTTGCTTCGGCTTGATCCCCGAGGAAGCGAACAGACCCTTGATGGCATCAGCCACGATGCCTGGGTCCATGACTTCACCCTCGACGATGGCGTCATCCACCACCTGGGTGAAAGCGACCTTGGTCAGCATGGGGCCGGTCCCTGTATGGGAAACGACCACCAGCTTGATCAGTCCGCTCCCAATGTCGAGGCCCACGGTGGTCCGCGAGCGTCCGAGCAGTGCCATAGCGGCTCAGTTGGTTAAGGAGGTGGACGGCCAATCGCTACGCTAAACGATTGCCTACCCGCCTGTCAAGCTACCAATGTGCTTGAAGTGACACTGACAAGTCATTCTGCAACAGCCGATTATATGGCTGAAAGACTGGTCCAGAGCCACCCGCGATACCCCAGCCCGGGTACCACCCAACGGGAGGTGCAGGACGCACATCGGGCAACCGCTATGCCACCCTTGGGTGACACTGTTCAAGTCATTGTCAATCAACTTCTTATCCAGATGTAACATGGGACATTCCCACCCCACCAATCCGGCCGCGGCCACCGTTTCGCAAGGAATCTCTCGCGATGCCGGAGCGAAACGCCTTGCGCCACAGGCGCTTTACGGAACTGGGTGAAAACGGGGCCGGAATCCGACCGGCCGAACCCCCTGCGAATCGGCCCTGAGACGGGTCAGCAGTCCGACCGTCACCGTGGCACGTCCCTGCCCGATCGCTTCCAGCAGGACCAGCGAATCGCCCAGCGGCATGGCGGTGATGATGCTGCCGGCCATACCAGGCAGGGTGTCGGACGCGAGTTGAACCCGGGTGCCGGGAGGGACCGTGTCGAGTTGCAGATGCAGGGTGGGGAGTCCTATGGCGAGACTGGACGCGGCCGCCGTTTCGGCCCGGCCTCGGACCGACCAGGCCTCACCCGCCCTGATCTCGGTGATGGCCCACGTCATCGAGATGGTCAGCAGCACTCCGCCCAGCAGCACCACCAGCAGCGCCGCAGCCAGCGCCACTCCCCGCTGATTCACGGCCACCCTCCCGGTGAGAAGGACAGACTCCGTGTCACCGAATCGCCGTTCGCCAGCCGGAAGACCAGGATCAGCTGCCTGACGTCCGGAAGCGACCCGGTGGATCCGCCCAGCGAATCCAGCGGCCTTGTGGTGAACCCACCCGCGGCCAGCGGTCCCAGGGCGGGCTGAATCACCTCTCCCGAGCTGACCGACCGCTGCCCCAGCCACCATTCGCCGCCGCTCTGGTAGGCGCGCAGCTCCATGACCTCGGTGATCATGGTCGGGGCGGGCCAGGTGAGCCCGGCCAACGGATCGGGCGCGAGCCAAGGAACCGGCA
>DASWKS010000344.1:0-2989 GCA_036396495.1 Gemmatimonadales bacterium | reverse complement strand
TGAGTTGTGGTTCACCGCAAGACCAACCGCGCATCGAGACTCAAGGAGCGGTGGTTCGATCAGCGTCAATTGGAGGAGAAAATGAAGAAGTCTCTACCTATCCTGCTCATCTTTGCTCTGCTCGGGGTCGCATGCGCTCGGACCCCGGTCGAGGAAGTTCCGCCGGCAGGGGAAGTCGCACCCCCTGTCGAAGAGGCCGCGCCCCCTGAGGTCGCAGCGCCGCCTGAAGCTGTGGAAAGAAATCTGAGGGTGTCCTTTGCGTGGCCGCTGTACATTGACCCCGCGGTCGGCAGCGACTACGTCGGTTCCACGGCATTGGCCAATCTCTACGACGCGCTGGTCTTCCCGAACGCGGCGGCCGGTACAGATCCCTGGTTGGCGACATCCTGGGACGTGTCCCCGGATGGCCTGACCTACACCTTCACCCTCCGCGAAGGGGCGAAGTTCCACGATGGCAGCGAGCTGCTCGCCAGTGATGTAGTCTACAGCTACGAGCGCTTGCAGACCGTCGGCGAGGGGTATGCCTACCTCGTATCCGGTGTCAGCGAAATAACTGCACCGGACGACTCCACAGTCGTCTTCACCCTGGAGCGGCCGAGCGGCTTGTTCGTGCCTAGCCTGATCCGGCTCTACATCCTCAACGAGGACCTGGTCCGCCAGAACACACTCGCTGAGGGCCCCTATGGAGCGGAGGGCGACTACGGCAAGAATTGGCTGCTGACTCATGACGCAGGCTCGGGGCCCTACACGATCGTCGACTTCCCGTTGGAAGAGTTCGCCTTGATGGAGAAGTTCGACGACTGGTGGAATGCCGAGATGTTCGCCGAGAATGCACCCACGTCGGTGAAGTTCATCGGTACAACTGAGGCGGCCACGGTTCGGACGCTTATGGAGACCGGCGAACTGGAGATCACCGACCAGTGGCAGTCGGTCGAGGCGTTCCAAGCCCTCGACCAGATCGAAGGAGTGGACATCACGAGCTTCCCGACAATGTCGTCCTTCTACTACATGATGAATAACCGCACGCCACCGCTGGACGACGTGCACTGCCGCCGGGCGATGTCGTATGCCTTCGATTACCAGGCGGCCGTGGGCCTGGAATGGCCGGGCACCCAGGTGATGGACGGGCCGGTGCCTGCGGTACTGGGTGGACACGACCCGAACGTCTTCACCTTCACCCGTGACCTGGACAAGGCAGCCGATGAATTGGCGCAGTGCGCTTATGCCGCCAACATCGCCGACTACCCGGTGACGGTCGCCTGGGTGACGGAAGTGCCGGGCGAGGAGAAGTTCGCGTTGCTGTTCCAGGCCAATATGGCCGAGATCGGCATCCCGGTCGAGGTCCAGCCGACGCCCTGGCTGAGCATGGTGGAAAACACTTCCTCCCAGGAGACTGCTCCGCACATCGCTACAATCTATGTGTCGGCTGCGCTTCCGGAGGCGGGGCTCATGCTCAAGGACCGCTACCACTCAAGCACGTCCGGAACCTGGCAGCAGAATGAGTGGCTGCTCGACGCTGAGCTCGACGCCGCCATCGACGATGCACTGGCGACGGTCGATCCGGCAGAGCGATTTGTGAAGTACGGAGAGCTCGAGGCGCTGATCATGGAACTGGCGCCTTCCCTCTTCCTCTACGACCAGCGCGAACAGCACGCGGTGGTGGATTACATCGACTGGAGTCCGGAGGCGAATAGCGCTGTGATGGGCTATCAGTTCTTCCTGCCGCTCGTCGGTGTGAACACCAACTAAGATCCTGGCTCATAAGCCAGGAGGAACGAATGAGGAGCCCCAGGGGGGAGAACTGGATCAACCTGGGGCTCCCTCCAAAATAAGCCATCCGTCTCAATGAGTTTTAACGGGGTGTCCGGTGCGTCTGCTTAGTTTCTTGGCCCGCCGAATCTTCCAGGCGGTCTTCGTCTTGTTGGGCCTCTCGATGCTTATCTTCGTCATAGCTCGGGTGATGCCCGGCGACCCCGCCCGGACGGCGCTCGGCGCCCGCGCCCCGCAGTGGGTCGTCGATCGGCTGCGGGAGGACATGCACCTCAACGACCCCTTGCCGGTTCAGTATTACTTTTGGCTGCGGGACGCGCTGCAGGGGGATTTCGGAATATCGCTGTTCACCCGCCGGGAAGTGGCCGATGATGTCAAAGAGTTCCTTCCGGCTTCGGTCGAGTTAGTCCTGGTAGCCGGGCTGATCACGGCCGTGGGTGGAATCGGCCTCGGGACCCTTTCAGCCCGTTACAAAGACACCTGGATCGACAACCTGGTGCGGGTGATCTCCTATGCTGGCGTCGTCACGCCGGCCTTTGTGTTCGCCATCCTCTTCTTACTGCTCTTTGGTCTCGAACTTGGCTGGCTGCCGGCCATCGGCCGGTTGTCGGAAGGAATCATCGCGCCGCCTCGCCTGACCGGCTTGATGACTGTCGATTCATTGTTGGCCGGGCGGCCGGATGCCTTCTGGGATGCCTTGAAACACTTGATCATGCCCGCCGCGGCGCTGGCCATGGGATCCCTTTCACAAGAGGCCCGGATTACCCGCTCGACCATGGCGGACAACCTGAACAAGGACTATATCGCTGCCGAGCGGGCCCTGGGCATCCCGGATCGGATTGTGATGGGGCGCTTCCTGCTCAAGCCTTCCCTCATTCCGACGGTCTCAATTTTCGGACTCGACTTCGCCGCCAGTTTCAGCAATGCCTTCCTGGTTGAGCTCATTTTCAACTGGGCGGGCCTTTCACGCTACGGTATGAACGCCATGCTGCGCAAGGATCTGAATGCCATATCGGCCGTCATCCTCATCCTGGGCGTGCTATTTATCACCGTCAACATTTTGGTGGACCTGATTGTGGGGGCGTTGGACCCCCGCATCCGCCTGCGGGCCGCGACGAGTGAGTAGCCCTTGACCCATCAAGCTGAAGCCCGCGAGTTCGCCCCGACCCTCACCCGTTCCCGGGTGCGCGAGTTAGAGCGTAAAAACCGGCTGGATAAC
>DASWKS010000343.1:0-11107 GCA_036396495.1 Gemmatimonadales bacterium | reverse complement strand
GGCAGCTGCGCGGTTTGCTGCAGTGCCGGAGCGACCAGGGCAGAGCCCGTCAGTTCGAGAAATTCTCGCCGCAGCATCGGAACCGGGACTGAGACCCTACTCCTTGGTCCTGAGCCCAAAGTCCCTAGTCCTGCAGGTCAGGGCGTCTCGCCGGGGTACTTTCGGAACCAGCTCATCATGTACAGCTGGGTCCGCATCCAGTTCGACGGCATCGACTCGGTCCCGTGCCACTCGTTCTCGAACCGCAGCAGCGTGGTCGGCACGCGGCGCAGCTTGAGCGCGGCGTAGTACTCCTCGCTCTGCGGCATCGGAGTGCGAAGGTCGAGATTCCCGGTCATGATCAGCGTGGGGGTTTTTACGTTGCCCACGTACATCAGGGGCGACTGCTTGAGCCACTGCTCCGGCTTCTCCCAGAACGGTGCCGCGAAAAAGTTGTGGGTGAAGAGCGGCACATCGGTGTGGCCCGCCATGCTGAGCCAGTTGGTCACCGGACACCGCACCGCCGCGCCGGCGAACCGGGTGGTGTGCCCGATCACCCAGCTCGACAGTACGCCGCCCCCGGAGCACCCCGCCACGTACATCCGCGTGGCATCGACATACCCGCGCCCCAGTACGGTGTCCACCCCCGCCATCAGGTCGTCGTAGTCGACGCTGGGGTAGGCCTGGTCGATTGCGTTCCCGAAGGCCGAGCCGTATCCGGTGCTGCCCCGCGGATTCGTATATAACACGACGTAGCCGTTGGCGGCCCAGGTCTGCCACATGTAATCGAACCCCACCGAGTACATCCCATGCGGCCCGCCGTGAATCTCCAGCAGGAAGGGGTACTTCTTGGCGGGATCGAACGCCGTGGGCTTGACGATCCATCCCTGGATTTTCGCGCCGCCGCTCGAGGTGTACCAGATCTCCTCGGCCTGCGCCAGTCGCTTCCCGGCCAGTAGGTCGGCGTTCACCTCGGTGAGCTGCGCCACGTCGGCGCCCTGGCGGTTACGGGTGATCCGCACCACATCGTTCGGAGCGGTGAAGGTGCTGCGGGTACCGCTGAGGACTCCCGACTTGGAGATCCCGCTCAGCATGATCACTTGCGAGCCGGTCGTCACCGGCTTGGCGCCCGAGCCATCCACCGGCATGAACACCGGGTTCCGGCTGCCCTGATTCTCGGGCGAGATGTAGAGTCCGCTCCCGTCCGGAGCCCAGAACAGACCGCCGAACCCGAAGAACGCCGGGTCCCGGTCCATTCCCGCACTGATGTTGCGGACCGCGCTGCCGTCCGCGTTCATGACGTACAGATCCATCGCCTGGTAGGTGTGTTTGGTCGGTGGGTGGCCCGTGAAGGCGATCTTCGACCCGTCGGGCGATACCACGGGAGTCATCCAGTAGCCGGGATCGGCGGTGAGGCGCTTCTGCGCGCCGGTCGCGAGGTTCACCGAATAGATACTGGAGGCCCGATAGGTGTAGTCCGCCTCCGGATCGTTGAGGGCTTCGACCACGATGCTCTTGCCATCGGGCATCCAATCCCATCCCACCAGCAGCAGCAGCCCATCGAACGGTGCGCCCACGCTCCAGTCACCCGAGGTGACCTGCCGGGGCGTCCCGCCCTCGGCCGGGACCACGAACAGATGGGTGTATCCGGTGCGGGTGAGACCGGCCCGGTCCATCCGGTAGTGCAGCCGGTTCACCACCTTGGGCGGAGGCGTCCAGTTGGCGCCGGTCGGCGGGGGCGGCATCTCGATCGCCCAGTCGTCCGACTTGGGCACCAGCATGGTGAAGCCGATCCACTTCCCGTCGGGCGACCATTTCACGTTGCCCGGCCCTTCCGCCACCCGGGTGACCTGGGTGGTGGCGCCTTCTGCGTCCATCCACCGCACGAAGATCTGGGCCCCTTTCGGCTCCTCGGCGGCAGCCACGTAGGCGATGCGCGAGCCGTCGGGCGACCACACCGGTGCCCCGCCCTTCACCAGGAATCGGCTTCTCGATCCATCGGCATCCATCACCCAGATGGCCGACTCCCACTTGTCGTTCACCTTGTCGACCCAGCGCCGGCTGTAGACGATGGTGCGGCCGTCGGGGGAGATCCTGGGATCGGACACGTCCTCGAGGTCCAGATATCTCGCGACGGTGAGGAGGGTATCCTGGGACTGAGGAACCGCGAGCAACAGAAACGAAAACAGCAGCATGGAGCCTCCAGAGTCGTCGCGAATCACGAACCGTGAGTCACGAAAAGGTACCGCCAGATCTGCTCAGGGCGTGGTGTCGCCCGCCACGCGACGTGCCAGGGCGATGAACCGAGGCTGGTCGCGCACCAGGCCGAGCCGCGGATCGATCCGGAGGTAAGCCAGAACGGTGGACCGCTCCTGGTAGGCCCTCTCGAGCGATTCCAGCGTCGCAGCCGTGTCGCCCAGCCCGGCATGTACCAGCGCGAACCAGTAGGCTGGAACATAGGTGCTCCGCGCTCGGACCCGCAGCGTGTCCAGAATGGCACGCGCTTCTCCCCGACGCCCGACCAGCCCATAAGAGTGGCCGAGGGAGGATAGTCGATTCAGGCTGCGCCCTGCGACCGCTTCCAGGAGAGCGACCGCCTCGCGAGCCCTTCCTTGCTGCTCGTACACCAGGCCGAGGGCCCACCCGCCCAGGACGTAATTGGGATTGACCCGCCTGATCTCCTCCAGGCCGGCCGCGGCCGAGTCGTAATGGCCCGCGAAGTAGTGCAGCAGCGCGACGTTGGCCTTGAGTTCCAGCGAGAGCGGATCGAACTCGACCGCCTTGCGAATCTGCTCGATCGCCTGGTCGAGCCGCCCCCGGGAAGCCAGGAACCTGCTATAGGAGAAGTAAGCCTGCGAGTTGCTCGGCTGGAGCGCGAGAGCGCGTCGATATTCGACCTCCGCGGCGCGCCAATCCCACTCGTAATAGGCGCGGAGATAGCCGAGTACGGCGTGGGCTTCCGCCAGAGTCTGGTCGAGCTCCAGCGCCCGGGTGACTTCGTCCCGTGCGCGTGGCAAGACGTCCGCGGGTGGCAGGTCGGAGAAGAACGACAGGCTGGTCCAGTAGTTGGCCAGCCCCACGTGGGGTGGAGCCCATGCGGGAGCGATAGTCGCCGCGCGCTCGAACTGGCCGCGGGCCAGCTCGAGCTCACCCTGCTCCAGCGCGAACCGGCCGCGCAGAAACGCCTCGTACGCGACTCGATCGATCTCGCCGGCCGTCGCCAACCTGGCTCGCTCGTCGCGACGCAGCTCGGCGCGAAGGGCCCTGGAAATCGCGACCGCCATCGAACCATGATGCTGGGGCAGTTTCCCCAGAGGGGCCGCGACCTGGTCCTCCCAGAGCGTTCCCCTGCTCCCGGCATCGAGCAGCCGGGCCTCGACCCGCACCGTGTCGCCTGAACGGGAAACCGATCCCCGAACCACTGCCCGAACCCCATGCAGGCGGCGCAGGTCTCCCAGCGACGCGCTATCCTGAAGCGCCACCACCTTGAGCGACCCGATTTGCGACAAGGCCACCGCAAGACCATCCGTCACACCGTCGGCGAGGAAGTTCTGGGTGGAGTCGCCGGAGGTGTTCACGAACGGCTCCACGGCGACGGTCCGGTTATCCAGGACGGCCTTGCGACCCCGGGTGGCCAGCACGACCAGAGCGGCGCCGGCGAGCAGGGCCACCAGGGCAACCAGGGCGACGGTCCAGCGCCTGGACCCGCTGCCGTGTTTCCCACCAGCGACTGGACTGTCGAGTGCCCGGGATAGCTCCGGAGCGGACTGGAACCGATCTTCCGGCACCTTCGCCAGGCATCGGGCGATGACGGCTTCGAGGGCGGGGGGAAAGCCATGTTGGATGGAGGAAACGGGGGGAGGCTCCTCGTTGAGCACGGCAACCAGCGAGGCAAGCGACTGTCCGGGAAAGGCCGCTCGACCGGTAGCCATTTCGTACAGCACAGCGCCAAGAGAGAAGATGTCGGTCCGGTGGTCCAGTCGCTCGCCCCGGGCCTGCTCCGGAGACATGTATCCCATCGTTCCGAGTACCATCCCGGTATCGGTGCTGGCGGCGTGCGGCTCGGCACTCGCTTGCTCTCCACCGGGCGGCCGGAGCTTGGCGAGACCGAAATCCAGGATCTTCACCCGCCCGTCCTCGGTCACGAAGATGTTCTCGGGCTTGAGATCGCGGTGTACGATCCCCTTGGCGTGCGCGGCTGCCAATCCGCTGACCAGGTCACGCCCCCATGACATCAGAGACGCCAGTGGGACGGGCCCGGTCTGGAGCACCTGCCGGAGGGTGCGGCCCGAGAGAAGCTCGCAGACCAGGTACGGCAGGTCCTCGTGGGTGCCGACGTCGTAAATCGTGAGAAGATTGGGGTGGTTGAGCGCCGATGCCGCCCGGGCTTCCAGCTCGAAGCGACGCAGCCGTTCCGGATCAAAGGAGAACTCGAACGGGAGGATCTTGAGGGCGACCTCTCGGCCGAGGCGGGTGTCGCGGGCGCGAAACACCTCCCCCATGCCCCCTGCGCCGAGCGGAGCGAGAATCGTATACGGCCCCACCCTCGTGCCGGGCTCGAGCGGGACCTGCCTCATCGCGAACACCTGAGTGAATGCGGTTAGCTTGCCTCGTCAATCGCGGTTTGGCAAGAACGGTCCGCGGAATGACCGACCTACCGTTTGCCCCGGAGAAACTCGATCAGTTCCCGCCGTTCGCGCTCATCAGGAATCCCGGGGAACTTCATGCGGGTCCCGCTGGCAAAGCCCTCCGGATTCAGGAGGAAGGTGTCCAGCCGGGCCACCGTCCACAGCCCCCCCCGGCGACTCAGTCCCGGCGAGTAGGAGAAATCCTCCCGGGAAGCGACCCGGCGGCCGACGATGCCGCGCAAGGGCGGGCCCAGCCCTGATCCCTCGAGGTTGGCCCCGTGGCACCCACTGCAGCGGCCATAGACCAGCTGGCCGTCGGGCCGCCCGGCGACGAGAGCCAGCACCACGATATCACCCTGGTCCGTCCACAACACGATTCTCCCGTCGCTGCCCTGAGTCAGGTCCCTGATCCGGCGTCGAACGGCGATGGTCTCGACGTATGACACCCGGCCATTCCGGGTCCTGATCCGGTAAAGAGTCATCGCCCGCAGAGACCCGGCCAGGAAGTCACCCTGCCAGTCGGGAAACCGTCGAGCTCCGACCTCGATGATGCTCGCGATCGCCACCGACGGAACGAAGGCGATAACCGGCTCGACAAATGGGCCATGATCTCGCTTCCCTTTCGCGAGCGGCCAATACGCCACCCCGTACTGGGTGCCATAGGTGGCCAGCGGCCACCCATAATTGCCGCCCTGCTCCACCAGGTTGATCTCATCCCCTCCCTGCGGGCCATGCTCCGTGATCCACACCCGTCCTTCATGATCGACCACCAGTCCTTGCGGATTCCGATGACCCAGGCTCACCACCTCGCGGCCGCCGGCCAGATCGAGACGCAACACCTTCCCATAGTCCGTGTCGGGCTCCTGGGCCAGCGCGGCTTCCGTGAGGCCGTTGAATCCGTGGTCGCCAACGGCTATGAGGAGGGCTCCTCCCTTGTCCCACGCCAGCTCTCCACCGGATTCGCTGTCTTCGAAGGTGGGCGCCAGCGGTAGACAGGGCCGGGTCTCGAACACGGTCTCCCACTCGGGCGGAGCAGCCACGCGGCCCGTCGGTTCAGGAAGCGCGGCCACGGAAACCCGGAGAGTGAAACAGCGGTCTTTCGAGTTCCAGTACTGATGCGCGAGATACATTCGGGGGGAAGCGGTCGCGGTGTCCAGCGCCAGATCGGTCACCCGGACCTTCATCTGGGAGCGGATGCTTTCTGGATCCGCCAGGAACTCCGCCCGGTCGAAGGGTGCGGTGAACGGGAGTCGCCGGGAGCGCAGCAGGCTGTCGCCCTGCTCCCATTCCAGGTGGTAGAACTCTCCCTCCCCGGTGACCAGCAGAAACCCCTGACCGAGCGGCTCGATGGCACCACCCTCGGTCTCGTTCGTGTCGACCAGATGCGGGTGGTAGGTGAGCGAGACCGGGTAGAGCACCGTGTTGATAGAGACGGTTTCCGGACCGGCATTGCGCCGGTTGGCCGATCGCACCCCAATCAGTCCCACCACCACCGCACCCACCCCCAATGCGATGGTGCCCTGCGCCAGGCGCCGGCGGAGCACGAAGGGAAGAACCGCCAGGATGAATCCGGTGAACGCCGAGAGCACGGCGATCCAGCGGGAATGCTGCACCTCCGAGCGGAACAGCAGAAACCCGTATGCCGCGCCAAAGCACCCAGCCGCCGCGATAAGCGCCGCGCCCAGGGCGATCCCGCCCGGACGAGAGCCGACCGTTCCGATCACCACGGCCAGCGCGAGAAAGGACGCACCCCAGACCCATACCTGCACCTCCTGGATCACCGGCAGCGCCCAGAAGGGTCCTCCCAGCCGCAACTGCACCGGGAGCAGCAACAGGATCAGGAACGAGAGGCCGTACCACCACGCCAGCTGACCCGTCCGGAGGTCGCTCCCATCGAGTCGGGTAGGAAACCGGTGTGGAACTCGTCTCATGTCGTTCCCCTGGAGGTTGCGCGCGCGGCGATCCGGGCCATAATCCATCGCATCGCCGGTACCAGCGAGGACCAGGCGATGCCAGTTTATCTCTTGGCACGATGCAACAAATACCGTAATAGCAATAAGTTAACTCAGACCAATCGCGGATCTGATCCGTTTGTTGGCAGCTGGAGGCCAGCAGACCAACCGAGGAAGGGCATGAAATGCGGCTCCTGATCCCGGCAGTGCTGGTTCTCATCCCGCTCCCTGCTCCCGGCTCCCTGCTCCCGCCTCCCGTCTCCCCCCTCCCGAATGATCAGTTGAAGAAGGAGGCGGTTTCCCTGGTCGACAAACAGATGTCCGAGATGACTCGGCTCTCCGACCAGGTGTGGCGGTTCGCCGAGACCGCGTTGCGCGAGACCCAATCGGCTGCGCTGCTGGCCGATCATGCCGAGAAGCAGGGCTTTCGCGTGAGTCGAGGAGTGGCCGGCATGCCCACCGGGTTCATCGCCGAGTACGGTCAGGGCCGGCCCATCATCGGGATCATGGGCGAGTACGACGCCCTGCCGGGGATCTCCAACAAGGCCGAGCCGGCGAAGGTTCCGCTGCTGGCGGGCGCGCCGGGACACGGCTGCGGCCACAATCTGTTCGGGGTGGCGAGCCTGGGCGCGGCCACCGCCATCAAGGAGCTGATCGCAGCCGGCAAGCTCAAAGGCACGGTCCGCTTCTATGGCACGCCCGCCGAAGAGTCGGTGGGCGGCAAGGTGTACATGGCGCGGGACGGTCTCTTCAAGGACGTCGACGTCATGCTGGCATGGCACCCGGCCGACCGGACCCGGGCCGACGCGACCAGCACCCAGGCCATCATCGATTTCATCGTCGAGTTCCGCGGCAAGACCGCGCACGCAGCCTTCGATCCCTGGAACGCGCGCAGCGCCTCCGACGGGCTGGAAGCCTTCCTGCACGGTGTGAACCTGTTGCGGGAGCACGTGCGTCCGACGGTGCGCATGCACTACGTGGTGCAGCACGCCGGTAACGTGCCTAACGTGGTATCCGATTACGCCAAGGTCTGGATGTGGGTGCGCGACTCCAAGAGCGACGGCGCCGAGGCGGTGCTGGAGCGGGTCAAGACCATCGCCCAGGGAGCGGCACTGATCGCGGGCGTGGAATCGGAGCTCAAGGTCCAGGCGGGTGACTACGAGATCCTGGTCAACCAGGCCGGCACGCTCCTGCTGGACCGGAATCTCCGCTGGCTCGGCCCCATCAGCTACACCGTGCAGGAGCAGGAGTTCGCCAAGGCCATCCAGCGGGCCACCGGCAAGCCCGAGAAGGGCGCGGACGGCGCGGTGCAGCCGCTGGAGCCGTTCGGCAAGGAGCCCGAAGGCGGGTCGACCGACGTGGGGGACGTGAGCTGGCTGGTACCGACCCTGCACTTCTCGGTGGCGACCGCGCCACTCGAGACTCCCTGGCATGCCTGGCCCGTGGTCGCCTCGAGCGGCATGTCGATCGGCCACAAGGGCATGATGCTGGCCGCGAAGAACCTTGCGATTACCGCTATCGATCTGTTCCAGGATGCGAAACTCCGGGATCAGATCCGGGCCGAGTTTACGGAACAGACCAAGGGGTTCGTGTATAAGCCGTACATTCCGCCCGGGCCGCCTCCGGTTCCCGGCGGGCGGACGGACTGACGGACTGACGGACGGGCGGACGGGCGGGCGGACGGACTGGAGGACTGGCGGAGATCATGCGCCATATCGAAATACCAGCACTTGGGCTCGCGGCGGTCCTGGCGATCGGCATCGTCGAGCTCCGTGCCCAGGCACCACCGTCCGCCAGTCCGTCCGTCCGTCAAGCCGTCTATGTCCCACCACCCGGCGACGACTGGGCCCGCAGGCGTCCGGCGGAGGTGAACTTCGACTCCCTCCGCCTGGCCGAGGCGGTGACGTTCGCAGAGAGCAACCCCATTCCCTGGCTCAAGGACATCGGCGCGCAGCTCAAGCGAACCACCGCGCGCGAGCCCTACCCCGCCATCCAAGGCCCTTACAAAGACTGGGAAGCACCCAGCGGGGTCGTTATCCGGCACGGCTACATCATCGCGGAGTGGGGCGACACCCGGCGGGTGGATCTCACCTTCAGCGTCGCCAAGAGCTACCTCTCAGCCGTCGCGGGGCTCGCGTTCGATCGCGGTCTCATTCCCGATCTGCACCGCCCGGTGGCTGAGCTGGTGCAGGACGGCGGCTTCGAGAGCGAGCACAACCGGAAGATCACCTGGCATCACTTCCTGACCCAGACCAGCGAGTGGGAAGGCACCCTCTGGGGGAAGCCGGATGTGGCCGACCGGCGCGAAGGATACGACCGCAAGCTGCGGGAGCCGGGCAGCTTCTGGGAATACAACGACGTACGGGTGAACCGGACCGCGCTCGCGCTGCTCCGGGTCTGGCGGCGGCCCCTGCCCGAGGTTCTCACCGAATACATCATGAATCCGATCGGGGCGAGCGACACCTGGCGCTGGTACGGTTATTACAACTCCTACACCGAGCAGGACGGCAAGGTGGTGCAGTCGGTGAGCGGCGGCACCCACTGGGGCGGCGGGTTCTGGGCCAGTACCCGTGACCACGCCCGTTTCGGCCTGCTGCTTTCGCGCCGCGGGACGTGGGGCGACCGACAACTCCTGTCGGAGAAGTGGATCGCTCTCGCGACGACTCCCACCCCGATCCGGCCGGCCTACGGATATCTCTGGTGGCTCAACACCGACCGGCAACGGTACCCCAATGCCTCAGCCCGGAGCTTCTTCGCCCTCGGCGCCGGCGGCAACATGATCTGGATCGACCCGGCCCTGGACCTGGTGGTCGTGGTGCGCTGGCTCGACCCCTCCCAGACCAACCAGTTCATCGGAAAGGTGGTCGCCGCGTTCGCGGGCCCATGACCCTCGCCCAGACCCCGGAAAGCCCCAGTGCCCCGGCCATATCGCCGTCCGCGCCGATCAACCTGGCCGACGTCGAGGCGCGGGCCAGGACGGTCTTGCCCCGTGCAGCCGCCGATTACTTCGCCGGGGGGGCCGAGGATGAAGTGAGTTTGCGGGCCAACCGGGCGGTCTTCGAATCGATCGCGCTCCGGCCCCGCTACCTGGTCGATGTGAGTCGGCGGAGCCTGACCACCAGGGTGTTAGGCACCGATCTCGCCTTGCCGGTGTTGCTGGCGCCGACCGGCTTCCAGAAGCTGGCCCACGCCGACGGCGAGCTCGCCACCGCGCGGGCGGCGGCCGAGGCCGGCACCATCATGGTCCTGAGCACCTTCTCCACCGTCTCGCTGGAGGAGGTGCAACGCGCCACGCCGGCTCCCAAGTGGTTCCAGCTCTACGTGCATAAGGACCGGGGGCTGACCCGGAACCTGGTAGATCGGGCCCACTCGGCCGGCTACACGGCGCTGGTGCTCACGGTGGATGTGCCGGTGCTGGGCCGGCGCGAGCGGGACCTGAGGAACGGCTTCGTCCTCCCACCGGAGCTGCGGGTAGCCAACTTCGACATGAGCCAGAGCGAGTCGCTCCATGATGCGGGGGAGGAGTCCGGGCTGGCCCAGTTTCACCGGGGGCTCAGGGAGCCGTCCTTCGGTCTCAAGGATGTGGACTGGCTGGCAACGCTCTCGCCGCTGCCGATCCTGCTCAAGGGCGTACTGCGGGGCGACGACGCCCGGGCCGCGCTGGATCACGGCGTCAGCGGTATCCTCGTGTCCAATCACGGGGGTCGTCAGCTCGACGGAGCCATCTCCGGCATTCGGGCGTTGCCCGACGTGGTGGAGCAGGTCGGTGGCCGATGCGAGGTGCTGGTGGACGGCGGGGTGCGCCGGGGCACCGACATTGTGAAGGCATTGGCGCTGGGCGCCAGGGCCGTGCTGATCGGCCGGCCGATGGTCTGGGGATTGGCGTGGAACGGTGCCAGCGGGGTGGTGGAGGTGCTTCGGATTCTGGCCGAGGAGCTGGACACGGCCATGGCGCTGTGCGGGGCCTGCAGTCCGGTGCAGCTCACCTCGGATCTGGTGGCGCGATGAGTGAAGACAGCGAAGGCTTGGGTGCGGTCGAAGGCCACGATGGCATCTTCACCATCCGGAGCGGCGGGAATGTGCGAGGCTGGAATGGTATCCGGTACAAGGCGGGCCTCTCGGCCAGGAATGTGAAGGCGAAGCAGCTCTCGATGAACGTGGCGACCATTCCGCCCGGCGGCGTGGCGTACGCCCACATTCATGTCGACTTCGAGGTGATGCTCTACATCCTCGAAGGGCGGGTACGGCACGAGTTCGGGCCCAGGCTGGAACACGTGCTGGAGAACCAGGCCGGCGACTTTATCTTCATCGAGTCCGGGGTGCCGCACGAGGTGTTCAACCTGAGCCAGACCGAGCCGGTGGTGGCGGTGGTGGCGCGGTCGGACGCCAGCGAATGGGAACACATCATTCCGTTTGAACGCCCGACCTGACCCCCGATTACTGCTGTCCCCGCTCTGTCCCTGAGGTAGGCCATGCGCTCCCCGTCTTTCCTTCGCCCGACCTGCTACATCGCGGGTTTGAGTTTCGTCTTCGCCGCCGTCGCTCCGG
>DASWKS010000342.1:0-2906 GCA_036396495.1 Gemmatimonadales bacterium | reverse complement strand
GGATCCAGAATCGGCCAGGAGGCCATGGCCAGGATCTCGCCGTTGCTGGGATCCATGACCAGAATCTCGCCGTGCTCGGCCCCCGAGTCTTCGATCGCCTTGGCCAACTCCAGCTCGACCATCTGCTGAATGTCGGTATCGATCGTGAGCACCAAGTTGACCCCGGCGGGCGGGTCGGGCTGCAGCCGGGCCTCCGGGGCAATCATCGGGCGGGCGATCGTGATCGGTTTGCCCGCCAGCCATTCATCGTAGTACCCCTCGACCCCGAAGAAGCCCTGGCCTTCCTGGTTGACGAATCCCAGCACGTGTCCAGCCAGGCTGCCGGCCGGGTATACCCGGGTCGGCGCCGGCACCAATGCCAGCCCGCTCAGGTCGGGCGCGAGCGGATCGGCCAGGAATCCATTGAGGGCGCTGGCGACGAACTTGTCGACCGTGATCGGCAATGGCTGGCCGGCCGCATCGGTCCGGGTCAGTCGGATGCGATACTGGCCGCGGGCGACCCAATCCACGCTCAGTTGGGCATAGAGCTGCTCGAGCGGCAGCACCAGGGTCTTGGAGAGCACCTCGGCGATGGACAGGCGGCTGGCCGGAGTCAACTGGCGGGTTTCGATCTCGATCACGTAGGAGGTGGTGTTGCCCGCCAACAGGCGGCCGTTGCGATCGAAGATCAGGCCGCGGGCGGGGACTACTCGCTCGAGCCGGGTGACCCCTACGTCTTTGCGGGCGGCGAACACCGGTGCGTAGGGGCCGAACTGCACCCGAACCAATTGGACCAGCAGTCCGGCGCTGAGCAGCGCCAATCCAAACATCACCATCCGAATCCGGCCGGAGGAGACCGCGGCGGGCGGATCGCCGCCCATCTCGCCGGTCCCACGGAAGGAGGCCGCCGCGATTTTGCCGCTGGCGCCCAGCGGGCCATCGGGCAGGTTGGAGCCCGCGGTGCGTGGGCCACGCGGCCTGAACCCGGGAATCCGCTTCACTCGCCCAATCCTTTAAGGAAGGCAGTCAGCCGCTCGCCCAGGGTTTCGGTGTAGCTGGGGGACAGCATGCCGAAGCGATTGGTGTCCGAGCGCGGCGGCCGGGGAGCGAGAAAACCCGGGTCGGGCAGAACCCCCGCGACCCGGACGTATTCCACTTCCTCGGGCTTGACGGGGCGAAACCCCAGATAGGCGGCCCGGGCCATCATCAGCTCAGGTGCGGTCAGTTCGGCGTAGCTGGCGTTCAACTCGGCGTTGGAACGCGCTAGTAGTTCCTGCTGCCGCTCAAGCACCAGAAGCTCCCGTCCGGCGCGGGCCACTTTGGCGTTGACCGCCAGGTAGAGGCCGCCCAACACAAGCAGCCCCACGATCCAGAGCGCCGTCCGGCTCGTGGCGCGAATCTGGAGCCGCCATGGGGCTTGTTTGAAGGCCTGGGGCATGGTTTTCCCAATAACGTTCTGCAAGCTTCATGCCACCCTGGAACCCTCAGCCTGGGCCGATCTTCTCGGCCGCCCGCAACCGTGCGCTGCGAGCCCGCGGGTTCCGTTCTAGCTCCTCCGGCTCCGCTCGAACCGGCTTGCGGGTGATCCGCCGCAGCCGGGCCGGTCGTTCTTCAGTACTGAGGCTGGCTTCCCGGCAGAACCGCTTCACCAGCCGGTCTTCCAGCGAATGAAACGCGAGAACTACCAACCGCCCACCCGGCTTCAGCAGCTCGACCGTCTGCGGAAGCGCTTCCTCCAGGGCGGTCAACTCCTCGTTGACCGCGATGCGCAGCGCCTGGAACGTGCGGGTGGCCGGATGGGTCCGGCTGCCCCGGCTGCGGACCGCCCAAGCGACCACCTCGGCCAACTGCGTGGTGGTCTGCAGCGGCCGGGCCGCCACGATCGCCCGGGCGATTCGCCGGGCCCGCGGGTCCTCGCCGTACCGAGCAATCACGCTCGCCAGCTCCGGCTCGGGCAGCCGATTGACCAGCTCGGCCGCCTCCAGCTCCTGCCCCGGGTCGAAGCGCATGTCCAGCCGGCCCTCCGACTGGAACGAGAACCCCCGGCGCGGGTCGGCCAGCTGCATGGAGGACAGCCCCAGGTCGAGCAGGATTCCGTCCACCGCCTGCCAGCCGACCGCCGCGGCGTGGGCGCTCAGGTCTCGAAACGAACCCTGCCGAAGCTGGAGGCGGGCTCCGAACCGTTCCAGGCGCTGAAGGGCCAGCGGCAGTGCGACCGGATCCCGGTCAAGGCCCAACAGCTGCCCGGACGGCGCGGAGCGCTCCAGAATCCCCTCGGCATGGCCTCCCGCTCCGATGGTGCCGTCGATCATTAAGCACCCGGGCTGCGGGTCGAGGGCGCTGAGCACTTGTTGGTAAAGAACCGGGGTGTGCGGCTCGGGCGAACGCCGATCCACCGCCTGCCCCGTTTACAGCTCGAAATCGGCGAACCGCTGGGCGTTCGCCTCCGGATCGGTCACCGACGCCAATTGTTTTTCCCACTCCTCGGCCCGCCAGATCTCGAAGGACTCCCCGACCCCCACCAGGTACACCTCCCCGTCGAGGCCGGCATAGTCGCGCAGGAAGGGCGGGATATTGATTCGGCCGGCTGAGTCGAGGGCGACCTCGGTCGCTCCGCCGAAGATCACCCGCCGGACGGCGCGGGCCCCCGGTTGAGTGGAGCTGAGGGCGGAGGCCTTCTTGGCGATCCCGTGGAAGTTTTCGGAGGTGTGGACGATGAGGTTGCGTTCGAATCCCTGGATGAGGTACGCGCCGGAAGCGAGCGCGGCCCGAAAGCGAACGGGGATCGTTAGCCGACCTTTGGTGTCGGTGGTATACTTGAATTGGCCTAAGAACATTCGTTCGGTGGTAGTTTAGAAAGGATGGGACGCCGGCTAAGGCGGCGTCCCACACCCCCCCACTACCCCCCACAAGCCCCCACAGTATAT
>DASWKS010000341.1:0-2969 GCA_036396495.1 Gemmatimonadales bacterium | reverse complement strand
AGATCCCTCGCTCCGCTCGGGATGACCGCGGTGAAACTCAGCAATCAGTACTCGGTACTGGGCGTCAGCTCATAGAGCGGCCCCAGCTTCGCGAGTTGCGGCCAGAGCACAATGACCGCTCCGACCACCAGGACACGCTCCAGGGCGTGCGATGCAGCCATTCGAAGAAGTCGTGGAGGGACAAGGCGCTTACTTCGGCATGCGCCAGACGCTCATGCGTCATTGCGCGCCTCGTTAGTCCTCCTCACTCCTCACTCCTCATTCCTCACGCCTTGCGTCAATGACCCAGACATCGCTTTCCCGCTCTTCCATCGTGAAGTACATCCGTCCCCGGGTGTGGTCCCAGTTCGGCCGGTATGACGGGCGGCCGGGATCATCGAACCGAACCAGCAGGGCGGGTGTTCCTCCGGCGGCGGGAATCGACCAGATGGAAGCGTTGCCGAGTGCGTCGCTGCCCTTGAAATAGATGGTGCGCCCGTCTTCGCTCCATCTCGGCTGGGCGATGGTGCGCAACCCCAGCTCCTCCGGCCGCACCAGGACCCTGATCGGGCCGGAATCGATCGGTACGATGCTGATCGGGCCCCTCAGGTTCGTACTGCCGAAGGCGGCAAACCGGCCGTCGGGAGACCAGCTCGGCTGGAGTCCGTAGTCCACCCGTTTGACCGGCTCACCCCAGCTTCGGTCCGGATTGCGCCGGACCAGCCAGACGGCCCCCGAAGGACTCAGCTCCGAATAGAGCAGCGCCGAGCCGTCGGGCGACCACCGCGCGGTCCATTCCTGCCCGGGCGAGGATGTGACCCGCTGCACCGGACCGCCATCGAGCGGTTGGACGTAGATATCACGCGAGCCCGCCCGCCACGAATGGAACACGATCTCGCGGCCGTCGGGCGACAAATCGGGCGAGAAGTCGTCGCTCGGGTCGGTGGTGATCCGCTCCGGCTCCCCGCCCTCGAGCGACAGCCGGTAGACGTCCGAGTTGCCTCCCAGGTTCGAATCGAAGACCAGCCACTGGCCGTCGTAGGATACCTGCAGGTTCTCCGTGATCTGGTTCCCGCTCGTGACCCGGCTCAGCTGTGTAGCCGGCACCGGTCCGCGGCCCGGAAGCGGATGGGACCACACATTCGCCCTGGCCGACAGCACGCTGTAGGCCAGGCGCGATCCATCGCCGGAGAGCGAGAGCGAATGGGCGCCCAGCCCCGTGGTCAGCCTGCGCGGCTCGCCCGACGGCCGCCCCGCGGTGGTCAGGCGCTGGGCATAGATGTCGCGCGTGCCGTGGCGATTGGAGATGAAGTACAGCGCGCGGCCGTCCGGCGACCACACCGGGCTGTGATTGAGCGAGCTGCTGTCGGTGACCGTGGAGACCGAGCCGTCGGACACCCGGTACACCGCGATGCGGCTGGGCGAGAGATTGCCGAATTGCTGTCCGGCGGCCTGGTACAGGGCGCTCGAGGCACACGCGATCGAGCCGCCGTCGGGAGACCACGAGCACAGCGATGGCTCGGGAAAGCCGGCCAGCGGCCGCGCCGTCCCTTCGGCGTCCCGCAGAAACAGCGAATCGCCGGTGGCATAGAACAGCGACCGGCCGTCGGGTGACCAGTCGGCCGACATGATGCCGTCAGGCGTGGCGGGCAGCTCCTGCCGCACCGTTCCGCCCGAGGCGGGCGCGCTGAACACACCGCCCCGCGCCAGGAACAGCACCCGGGTCCCGTCGGGATGCCAGCGGGGATTGGTCTCGACGGCGAGCGTATCGGTCGTGAGCGGAATGGCGCGCCCGCCCGCCACCGGCCGGACATACACCCGGAGGCGGACCGAAGTCCCCGCGGCGTAGGCGACGAAGCGGCCGTCCGGCGAAATCGCGGGATGGACCTCGAGCCCCGGCTCCCAGGTCACGGGCGTGGCCCGGCCGAGAATGGGAACGGCCGGTTGGGCCGGCGCGCCGAGCCGGCCCAGCGCATAACCCAGGATCGCTGTCAGGAGCGCGGCGCCTGCCAGCATGGGAAGCGTGAACGTCCGGCGCGGGGCGGCCGCCCTGCCGGCGGGCCGCGCGGCCCCCGGGCGGTCCGACCGCAAGGCTTCCGCGAAAGCCGCGGGCGTAGCGAAGCGATCGGCGGGGAGCTTTTCCAGCGCGGTCAGCACCGCGTCTTCCACCGCGGGCGACACCGTTTTCCGGAGCTGGCTCAGCGGCCGGGGAGCGTCCGCCATCACCTTCGCCACGATGGTTTGGGCGGTCGGTCCGGTGAAGGGCGGCTCGCCCGCCAGCATTTCGTGCAGGATGCAGCCTAACGCATAGACATCGGTGCGGCCGTCGAGGGTCCGCTCCCCCATGGCCTGCTCGGGGCTCATGTAGTGCGGCGTGCCCAGACTGAGGCCGGTCTCGGTCATCCGGGCGCCCCCGGCGGTGCTGGCCGCGAGGGCGATGCCGAAGTCGGCCACCAGCGCCTGGCCATCGTGGAGCAGGATGTTCTCCGGCTTGATGTCGCGGTGGATCACACCGTGCCGGTGGGCGTAATCCAGCGCACTCGCCACTTCGCCCGCGATCCGCACCGCATCGGCCACTGGCAGCTGCTTCTCCCGGTTGAGCCCGGTCGCGCAGGGACTCGCCTTCCACGAACGGCATCACGTAGAAGACGGTCCCGTCGATCTGGCCGGAGTCGAACAGCGCCAGGATGTGGGGATGCTGCAGGTTGGCGGTGGTGGTGATTTCCTGGAGAAACCGCTCCGCTCCGATGACGGCGGCCAGCTCCGGCCGCATCACCTTGAGCGCGACCCGGCGCTGGTGGCGCAGGTCATGGGCCAGGTAGACGGTGGCCATGCCACCCGCGCCGAGCTCACGCTCGATGCGGTAGCGGTCGGCCAGCGCAGGGTGGTCGATCAGGGTATCGGTAGGCAACCCATCAATTCTACTGCAGGAAGTGCGTCCCCGCCTCCCTTAAATCGTACCGATGGTGGCTGAGCGGGGCCTGCATCGC
>DASWKS010000340.1:0-6240 GCA_036396495.1 Gemmatimonadales bacterium | reverse complement strand
CGTTGATCACTCCGCCCGCGTCGGCGATGAAATCGGGAAACAGTGAGGAATGGATCGCGATGATGGCGTGATAGCCGGCCGACTGATCAAGACACTCGACCACCAGCTCGTGATCGGTGTCGGTTGCTATCGGGCGGATGTGCCAGGGCGAGAAGGTAGTCCTTAAGGCCTGTCAGGGTGCAGTGCGCCGCGTAGGAATCGAACCTACAACCTAGTGATTAAGAGTCACTTGCTCTGCCAATTGAGCTAGCGGCGCGAAGAGCTTGCCGGCGGGCAACACGGCGGGATAGCCCCAAGGGGAATCGAACCCCTGTTCCCACCTTGAAAGAGTGGTGTCCTGACCGTTAGACGATGGGGCCGCAATCATCAGAGAATGCCCAATGCCCAATGCCCAGTGCAGAGGGCGCTCACCTCGGCCTCGCAATTCAGTAGCGCTAACGGGATTCGAACCCGTGTTCCAGCCTTGAGAGGGCTGTGTCCTAGGCCCCTAGACGATAGCGCCAAAACTACAGGACTAAGATATGAGGACTGAGGACCAAGCGGCTCCTCGCTCACAGGAGCCACTAGGTCCTTAGTCCTAAGTCCTTAGTCCTTAGTCCTGTCTTTTCACAGGCCCGGAGGGAATCGAACCCCCAACCCCCGGTTTTGGAGACCGGTGCTCTACCAATTGAGCTACGGACCTAGAACACCAGGACTCAGGACTGAGTGCTGAAGACTAAGTGGCTCCCCGCATGCCCCGAACGACTTAGTCCTCAGTCCTAAGTCCCTAGTCCTGTAGTTCAGGGTGGCTGACGGGGATCGAACCCGCAACCTCCGGAGCCACAGTCCGGCGCTCTAACCGATTGAGCTACAACCACCACGCCCGTAACAACCGGACTATTTCAGGGCCGGAAAAGCTATCGTACAGAACCTGTTCAGGTCAACCCCTTTTGTGGGTGCGGGATTTGCACCACAGGTGATCTTAGTGGGCTTCCGGCTACCAGTTACGGCCATTCTGCGACGTTTGTTGAGGAGAGCGATGGAGCGAGGTCGTTTGCAACACCGGGCCGCAGGCGGCCTGCTGGCCGCTCTGCTGCTGTCCGGTTGTTCCGCGGAGGAGGGACTCAGGCCTCGGTTCGTGGTCCTGGAAGTCGTGTCCGGATCGGGTCAGTCCGGGCACGTAGGGGCCAACCTGCCGACGCCTCTGGTGGTGCGAGTGGTAGACCAGCTGGGCGAGCCGGTCGCCGGGGTTCCCGTGACGTGGAGCGTTTCGAGTGGCGGTGGAACGGTCAGTGCGGTCGACCCAAACTCCAATGCCGAGGGACTGGCGTCAGCCAACTTCAGGCTGGGAAACTTCCTGGGACCGCAATCGGCCCAGGCCTTCCTCGGGACCGGCTTCCCCGTGACCTTCACCGCAACGGGCGTTCCCGCTCCGGCCGCCATCCTGACCCCTACGGCGGGGACCGGTCAGTCGGGCGCGGTGGGAACGACCTTACCCCAGGAAATCGTCATCCGGGTCAACGACGCCTTCGGTAACGTGGTCCCCGGGACCGAGGTGTCATTCACGGTCACCGCCGGAGGTGGGACGGTCAGTGTTCCCTCCGCCATCAGCGACGCCGGCGGTCTGGTGCGCTTCCGATGGACGCTGGGTCCCGTCGCGGGGACCCAGACCGTTTCCGCCGCGATCTTCGGCGTGGTCCCGCTCAGCATCAACGCCACCGCGACAGCCGCCGCGGCGGCGAACCTGATGGTCCTGAGCGGCGCCGGGCAGACTGCTCCTCCCGGGATGCAGCTGCCTGAACCGTTGGTGGTCCAGGTGACCGACCGGTTCGACAACCCCATTCGCGATGTGCTGGTCACCTGGACCCCGGTGGGGGCGACCGCGGGCATGGTGAACCCGACCACCAGCCGCTCCGACGCCAACGGTGAAGCCGTCACGGCATGGACGCTGGGCGCTACCGGCGGATCCAAAACAGTCCGGGCCGCAGTGGTGGGAGTCTCCGCCAGCGCCGCGTTCGATGGCGCGGGCGAGATCATCTTCAAGTCCATCGCCGCAGGGCGCTTCCATAGCTGTGGGTTCGATGATGCCGGTGGGGCGTATTGCTGGGGCTTGTTCGGCGAGGGTCAACTCGGCATGGGTCCGGCTCCGGCCGGTTTCCCCTCGTTCCTGCCGTCCCCTCAATCCGTCCTCCAGGGTGCGAACCTCTTCGCTACCGAAGCGGGGGCGGCTAGCCTCGGCGCTGCGCACAGCTGCGCCATCGTTGTTTCGCTCGATGCGTACTGCTGGGGGAGAAACAGTGATGGTCGGCTGGGGAACGGCGGCACCAGTAACGCCAATGCACCAGTGCAGGTCAGCGGGTCCGGCTTCCGGACGATCAGCGCCGGTGGCTTCCACACCTGCGCTCTGACCACCGGCGATCGGGTGTTCTGCTGGGGACTGAACTCGGAAGGCCAGGTGGGCGCCACCGGCGGAACCCTCTCTCCCGTGGCCGTCCTCCCGGGTCAGACCTTCGGGTCGGTCGACGCGGGCGGAGTGCACAGTTGCGCCATCGCCAGCGGCGGGGCCGCCTATTGCTGGGGCAGCAATACCCGGGGCCAGTTGGGCGCGACCGGTGCCGGCGGTTCCACGCCGGTGGAGGCCGAAGGGGGCATTCTTTTCGCGACCGTCGCCGCAGGCCACAGCCATACTTGTGCGTTGACCGCGGACGGCACCGCGTACTGCTGGGGTGACAACGATTCCGGCCAGCTGGGGGTGGACCCGGTGGCAACCCCAATGCGAGCCTTCCCAGCCCCCGCCGCCCCGGGCTTTTCCTTCGTGACCCTCACGGCGGGGCTGGACCACACCTGCGGCCTCACGGCAGCGGGCCTGGCCTACTGCTGGGGCCGCAACTCCAGCGGCGAGCTGGGTGACGGCAGCACTGTTTCGTCCTCCGCCCCGGTGGCCGTGGGTGAAGGACTTTCCTTCGAAGCGATCAGCGCCGGAGATCGCCACACTTGTGGCGTTACGACCAGCCGGGTCGCCTACTGCTGGGGCAGCAACCAGTTCGGGCAGATCGGCGACGGGTCGCCCGGGCCGTTCTTTAGCCTTCCGGTCAAGGTGGCGTACCAGCCATAACCGGTCGGAATCGTCGGAAGGGGTCGGAAGGTCGGAACCGGGTAGGGCTTCCGACCCTTTCGACTTTTCCGACCCTTTCCGACCCCGTGTGCAAGTTCCCGAGCACCCTACATCTCCCCGCCGTCCAGACACTCGGAGTTCCGGATGTTGAAACGGTGGAACAGGTTGGTGGCGCTGGGTCTAGTCGTTTCCCCCAGCAGCCTGACGGCCCAGGGCTGGATTGAACGGCCCGACCGGCCGGTCACCATTGCTCCCGTCCCATCACCAGTCGTTCGAGTCGGGTCTTCGGTCCGGGTCAGAATCGACGGCCGAGTCGCCCGGTTCGAAGTGGAGGAGCGATTCCGGAACAACGGAGGCGGGCTGGCCGAAGGGACCTATCTCTATCCGCTGGCCAGCGAAGCCGTGTTCACCGACTTCTCCCTCTTTCAGGGCGACCGCGAGCTCAAGGGTGAGATGATGAACGCGGAGCAGGCGCGGGGCATCTACGAGCAGATCGTTCGCAAGCAGCGCGACCCGGCCCTGCTGTCCCTGGCGGGTCACGGACTGGTCCGGGCCCAGGTCTTTCCCATCCAGCCCGGCGAAACCCGCACCGTGATCCTGCGCTACAGCCAGGTGCTGTCTCGTGACGGCGAGGTGTTCCGGTTGCGGTACGCACTCGGCGCCCGGGGCGACGGGCCCATCACCATCAATGTCACCGCCTCCGAGGCCGAGCGGTTCGGGGTTCCCTACTCTCCCACCCACCAGCTCGAGTGGCGGGCCGACGGCGGCCGGCTCACCATCCGTTCCGAATGCCAACCCCGCGGGGAATTCGAGCTGCTGCTGCCGATGCGGCGCGGTCTGCTCGGCACGACCGTGGTCACCCACGCGCCCGGGGGCGATGAGCGCTACGCCATGATCGTGGTGTCGCCCCCAGCGGTGAGTGCCGATGTCATCATGCCCCGGGACCTCACCCTGGTGGTGGACGTGTCGGGCTCGATGAGCGGCGGCAAGATGGAACAGGCCAAGGCGGCGCTGACTCAGGCATTGGGCTCGCTCCGCCGTAACGATCGGTTCCGACTGATTGCCTTCTCCAGCGCGGTGACCGAATTCGCCGCCGGCTATTCAGCCGCCGACCCGGCGACGGTTCGCCAGGCCCGCGAGTTCGTGGATGGGTTGGAGGCGCGGGGTGGCACCAACATCGCCGGGGCCCTGGAACGCGCCTTCGCCGTGGCGCGCACCGACCGCGAGCGGATGGGCATCGTGCTGTTCATGACCGATGGGCTGCCCTCGGTGGGAGAGCAGTCGCCGGAGCGGATCGCCGCCGAGGCGGCGGCGCGCCGGAGGGACTTCAGGATCTTCCCAATCGGGGTCGGGCACGACGTGAACACCTACCTGCTGGACCGGCTGGCTGGAGAAGGCCGGGGCCGGGTCGAGTACGTCCCACCCGAAGCCGATGTGGAGCACGCCATGGGATCGGTGCTGTCCCGGATCGACGCGCCCGTGCTGACCAACCTCCGGATCGTCCGCTCGCCGGTTCGGCTGCTCGAATCGGTGCCGACCGAGCTCCCGGACCTCTTCTCGGGCGAGGAGCTGGTCGTGTTCGCACGTTATGCCGGCAGCGCCACGGGCGAGCTGGTCATCGAAGGCGCCAGCGGAGGCCGGCGCCAGACGTTCGCGGCCCGCGTGGCCTTCCCGGAACACGAGACCGGCAATGCCTTCGTGGCGCCGCTCTGGGCGGCGCGACGGATCGGCGAGCTGACCCGGCAGGTTCGGCTGGAAGGATCGTCGCCGGCGCTGATCAAGGAGATCCGTGAGCTGGCGCTCCGTCATGGCATCATCACCGAGTACACCTCGTACCTGGTACTCGAGCCCGAAGCCCGCTTCGCCGCGAACAACTTTCGGCTGGAGGAGCTCGTCGTGACGGGACGGTCGGCCGCTCCCGCGGCCCAGTCGGGCGAACGGGCGTTCAAGGACGCCAAGCAGAGCTCCGATCTGTCGCAGGCCAAGTCGCTCGCCGCCGCCAACGAGGCGGTCCGCGAGGAGGCGGAAGGCCTGCGGCTGGGACGAGCCGGCGGGACCGCGGCCAAGCGGGTGGAGGGCAAGCTCTTCGTGCAGCGGGGCAAGGTCTGGACGGACGCGGGCCACTCCGATAGCCTGCAGGTCGTGGACGTGGCTCCCTACAGCGATGCCTGGTTTGCCCTGGCGCGGGCACTGCCCGAGTTGGTGCCGGCATTCTCCGCCGGAGACGAAGTGCTGGTGGCGGGTCGTCGCGCCAGCGTGAAGATCTCGCCGGCCGGTCTCAGTGCCTGGAAGCCGGGTCAGCTGGAACGGTTGGTGCGGGACTTCCGCGGTCACTGACCTCGTTCCTGGCCGATCTCTTCACGCAGTATCACGCGTCGCTGGTGCGGGTGATCTACCGCCGCACCGGCGACCGGGATCAGGCGGAAGAGATCGCGCAGGAGGTCTTCGCGCGGGCCGCGGCGGCCCCGCCCCGGAACCCGCGGCCCTGGCTGTTCGCGGTGGCGCTCAATCTGGTGCGGGAAGAGGGCCGGACCGAATCCCGTCGCGGCCGGCTGCTGCAGCTCTATCGCGAAGAGCGGTCCCAGCTGGCGCCGTCACCGGACGAGGATCTGGAACGATCGGAACGAGCCGGTCGAGTCCGGGCTGCGCTGGAGACGCTCACGCCGCGGGATCGGGAGGCGCTGCTGCTCAAGGCCGAAGGATTCGACTACGACGAAATCGCGGCAGCACTCGGCCTGGCCCGTGGCGCGATCGGAACCACCCTGGCCCGGGCCCGCAAGCGGCTGGTCGAGGCCTATCGCGCGCAGGACAAGGAGGCACAACGTAATGCAGCATCTTGAGGACGGAACTCTCCACGCGCTGGTCGACGGAGAAATCCCGTCGGCCGAGCTGGGCGCCATCCAGAATCATCTGGAGGCATGTGTCGAGTGCCGTGACCGGCTCGAGCAAGCCCGGCTGATGGCGGGTGAAAGCGACACCCTCATCGGATTCATAGACGTCCCGGCGGCCGGACGGACGGGCGGGCGGGCAGGCGGGCAGTGGATGAAGCCGATGGCGTTGGCGGCATCGCTCATCGTGGCTGTGGGTCTGGGATATGTGGGGGGAAGTGCCCGGCTGCCGGCCGGGCACCTGACGGTTCCAGCGGA
>DASWKS010000339.1:0-6841 GCA_036396495.1 Gemmatimonadales bacterium | reverse complement strand
TGCTCTCCCGGGCCAAAGCGGTTGCGCTGCTGGATCTCTTCCCCCGCCCTCTCGCCGATCTGCTGCCCCAGATCCGGGCCTGCGCCCGCCGCGGCGTGGCGGTCGCGGTGCAGGTGTACGAGGCGACCACGATCCCGGGAGTCGAGACGGTGCTCCACGCCCAGGCGGACACCGTGTTGCAGAAGTGGAACGGGCACTGGCTCAACTGCGCCATCGATGGCGCCGAGCTGTTGATTTCCTTCATGGCCCGGGATGGGAACGCCGTGCACCAGGCGATCTGGTCCCGGAGCCCGTTTCTGTGCACCGTCTATGGCAGCGCCCTGGGCGCCGAGTTGCTGGCCTCGCGCCTGCAGCGGGCCGTGCTGGAGCACTGGTCCGACCAGCAGGTGCGAGACACCATCGTTCGCTTCACCCGGTTCCGAGCCCACGAGCTGCCGGCCTACCGGCAACTCACCGCCCGGCGATCGAGGTCGAAGGCCTGAAACCGTCCATTGCGCTTCGGAGTAGTGAGCAGTAGTAATAGTGCCAGCCGCCCGAGATTGGATGCAATCGAGTATCCCAACGCGGAGTTTTACCATGAGGCTCGCTAGGGTCCTCCTGCAGGGCGCCGGCTTCCTCGCCCTGCTCGCCTCGCACGCAGTGGCGCAGCAGGAAGTCGCCGGCATCATCGTGGACGCGCGGTCCAACCGGCCGATCGAGGGCGTCTCGGTCGCAGTCGAAGGCACCACCACCGCGGCCCGGACCGATGCCCAGGGCCGGTTCCGGCTCGCCAACCTTTCGGGCGCCCAGGTCACCCTGCGGGTGATCCGTATCGGCTACCGCCCCCTCTCCGAGCTGGTCCAGGTCGGAGACATGGCGCTCCGCCTCGAGATCCAGGAGCAGGCGGTGAACCTGGGCGAGATCGTCGTGACCGGCACCGCGGGCGGCCAGGAGCGGCGGAGCCTGGGCAACTCCATCAGCACCGTCCGAGCCGCGGACATCCAGGAGCTGGCGCCGGCCCCCGATATTTCCAGCCTGATCAACAGCCGGGCCCCCGGGGTGGTGGTGATCCCGGGGACGGGCCAGGTCGGCGCCGGCCCCCGGATCCGGATCCGGGGCATGAACAGCTTCTCCCTCAGCGATCAGCCGCTGATCTACGTGGACGGGATCCGGGTGGCCAACGACGTGGCCACCGGCATCGTCGTCCAGGCGTTCGGCTCCGGCATCGTGTCCCGGCTCAACGACTTCGACCCGGACATGATCGATCGGATCGAGATCATCAAGGGTCCCGCCGCCGCGACCCTCTACGGCACCGAGGCGGCGAACGGCGTGATCCAGATCTTCACCAAGCGAGGCCAGGCGGGCGAGCGGCCCCGGGTCAGCCTCTCGGTGCGGCAGGGAACCCAATTCTTCATGAACCCCGAGGGGCGGATTCGCCGTCCGATCGCGCAGGTATGCCCGGCGGGACAGACCACCGGCTGCCCGCTGGTGGAGTGGAACCCGGTCGCCCAGGAGGACAGCCTCCTCGCCTTGGGCGAGGTGGACCGGCCCCTCTTCACCAATGGCCACATGATGGGCTACGGTCTCAACGTGAGCGGTGGGACCAATACCGTGCGGTATTTCGCCGGGGCGACCTTCGACAAGGACCAGGGGATCGAGCCGACCAACCAGTACACCCGGTTCTCCACCACCGCCACCATGAACATCACCCCCGGGGGAGCGTGGGATGTCCAGGGCACCCTGGGCTTCGTGAAGAGCAAGCTCGACCAGGCCTTCGAGGCCGGCGCCGGCGGCATCTGGTTCTCCACCATCTTCGGCGATCCGCGGATCGTCCGGCGGGCCGACGGGACCCCCCACCCGAATCGGGGCTTCCTCTTCGGGCCCCCCGAGTACCAGTGGGGCTTCCGCCAGCCGTCGCAGCTGATCAACCGGTTCACCGGCAGCGTCACCGTCAACCACCGCCCGCTCGGCTGGCTGAGCCACCGGCTCACCGTGGGCCAGGACCAGACCGACGAGGGGAGCCAGCAGCTCAACCGCTACCTCCCGCCTGAGTGGGTGCAGTTCAACCCCGGCGTCGCGGCCCTGGGTCTCAAGTTCACCCAGCGGCGCACCCTCTCCTACCTGACCCTGGACTACAACGCCAGCGCGCAGGCGAAGGTCAGCCAGAACATCGCCTCGACGTCCACCTTCGGCGCGCAGTACTACCGCCGGCGGGAGGACCTGGTCTGGGCCCAGGGCGAGCAGTTCCCGGCGCCGGACCTGGAGACCATCGCGGCGACCGCCGTCGTCCGGGGCTTCGACGACTTCGTCGAGAACACCACGGTCGGATTCTTCGGCCAGCAGCAGCTCGCCTGGCGTGAGAAGCTGTACCTGACCGGGGCCATCCGGGTCGACAACAACAGCGCCTTCGGGGAGGACTTCGACTGGGTGCTCTATCCCAAGGTCAGCGCCAGCTACGTGCTGGCCGAGGGCCGAAGCGGGACGCTGAACGCCATCAAGCTGCGGGCGGCCTACGGGCAGTCCGGCCAACAGCCCGTGTCCTTCGCGGCGCTCCGGACCTGGCAGCCGGTGACCGGCGGAGACGGCGGGCCGGCCGTGATCCCGCAGTTCGTCGGAAACCCGAACCTGGCGCCCGAGCGGAGCACCGAGCTCGAGGTCGGGTTCGAGGCGGGGCTGCTCGAGGACCGGCTCGCCGCCGATTTCACCTTCTACCGCGCCAAGACCCGGGACGCGATCCTGAACCAGCAGGTGGCCCCCTCAACCGGTTTCCCGGGGACCCGCTTCGTCAATATCGGCGCGATCCGGAACATCGGGTTCGAGGCCCAGCTGGTCGCGACCCCGGTCCAGACCCGAACCCTGAGCCTGCGGGCCGACTTCAACCTCTCCCGCAACACCAACGAGGTGCTGGACCTGGGTCCGGGAGTGGACAGCCTGGGCGCCTTCGGCCCGAAGAAGGGGTTCCCGGTAGACGCGATCTTCCGGAAGAAGGTGATCAGCGCGGATTTCGACCCCGCCACCGGACGGGCCATCAACGTGCTCTGCGCCGGCGGCCCCGACGGCCAGACCGGCGTCGCCTGCAGCTCGGCCGCGGCCGGCGGCGTGTACCTGGGGGTCTGGGATCCTCGGTGGGAGGGCTCCGTCAGTGCGACAGCCACCCTGTGGGGCCGGCTCCGGCTCTACAGCCTGGTGGACTTCAAGCTCGGCAACCGGCACTTCGACAACAACCTGCGGGCGCTGTGCCAGGTCTTCCTGCGCTGCGACGAGAACTTCAACCCGCAGAACTACGACGTCCTGTACATCGCCGAGCTGCAGGCCAACAACGTGCCCCAGAGCTGGGTGATCAACAAGGCCGACTTCGCCAAGCTTCGCGAGGTCTCGGTGAGCTACATCTTCCCCCGGTCACTCGCGCAAAAGTTCGGCGGCCAGGAGGCGACGTTCACGCTCTCGGCGCGCAACCTTCACACCTGGACCGGCTGGAGCGGGTTGGATCCCGAGGCCTACTTCGTGACCCAGCTCTTCACCCGGCTGGAGCAGGACAACACCCCGCAGCTGGCCTCGTTCCAGGCCCTGCTCAACGTCACCTTCTGAGCCGGGCGGCGAGAAAGGACGACTACGATGCGATATCCATCTCGACTGATCGGGACGATGAGCCGGGGGGCGGGGGCGGCGGGGGCGGGCCTGGTCTTGCTCTCGGTACTCGGCCTCGCGGGCTGTGGGGAGCTGCTCGAGGTGCAGGCTCCGAGCCGGGTGTTGGAGGAGAACCTGAAGAAGGCCTCCAACGCCAAGCTGCTGGTGGATGGGGCCCGCGCCGCGTTCGGGTGCGCCTTCCAGGCCTACATCCAGGGGGGCGCGCTGCTCACCGACGAAATGGAAGACACCCAGCTCGCCGCCGCGGCCTGGCCCTGGGACCGCCGCGACTGGAACGGGTCGCTGGGGCAGGCCTACGCGGAGTCATCCTGCAGCGCCTTCCAGATTTTCGGCGTGTACACCCCGCTGCAGACCGCGCGGTTCACCGCCGAGGAGGCGATCACGGCGATCACGGGCTTCTCGGACGAGGAGGTGCCCACCAAGCCGAGGCTCCTGGCGGAGGCCAACCTGCTGCTGGGCTACAGCCGGGTGCTGCTGGGCGAAGGGTTCTGCTCGGCGGCCGAGAACCAGGGTCCCCAGCTCTTCCCGGACGACTTCTTCACCCTGGCCGAGGCCAGCTTCGCCGAGGCCATCACGCAGGCGCAGGCCGCCAGCAATACCGACATCCAGCGCGCCGCGCTGGTGGGGCGGGCCCGGGCGCGGGTGGGTTTGGCACGGCTGCCCGGTCAGCCGGTCAATACCGCGAAGTATGCCGAAGCGAAGGCCGACGCGGCCCAGGTCCCGAGCGGCTTCGTCTACAACATGCCGTACAGCCAGGCGGCGATTTTCGCCCAGAACAACATCGTGCAGCGGAACCGGCTGAGCCTGTTGTACGGCGTGGCGCCGAACTACCGGAATCTGGCCGATCCCCGGGTTGTGGTGACCGCTGGCTCTCGCGGGGCGGACGCCGTGAGCACGGTGTGGTACGCGGACAAGTACCCGGCTCTGAACACCCCGATCCCGCTGGCCACGTGGCGGGAGGCGCAGCTCATCGTCGCTGAGGCGGAGCTGGCGGCGGGGAATACCGCGGCGGCGATCGGGGTGCTCGACGCGTTGCGGGGACGAACGGGGGTGGGGCTGCCGGCCTACAGTGGGCCGACCGACGCGGCCAGCGTCCAGGCGTTCCTGATCTCGGAGCGGTCCAAGGAGCTGTTCCTGGAGGGGCACCACTTCTGGGACATCAACCGGTTCAACCTCCCGCTCGATCCTCCGGTCGGCGCTCCCTATCCGATCAAGGGTGGCAGTTATGCCGACCTCAGGTGCCTACCGTTGCCGGACGTCGAGCGGCTCAACAACCCGAACATCGGATCCTGAGCGGCAAGGCGGACAGGGACTGCGAGCCCGGCGCTGGTGCGGCCGGGCTCGCGTGTCTTTGGCCCCTGATGGCCCTAGCGGAGGCCCACGTTTAAGAGTTGGTTAAGGCCGGCACAGCAGAATCAAAGGTCGCGGAACCTATCGCCGCCGTGTCCGGTCCCCACGAGCTCTACTGCCTCGGTGTTCCCCGCCTGGTCTCCCCGGCCGGCGTTGACGTTCGTTTCAAGGCGCGGAAACACCTCGCGCTTCTCGTCTACCTAGCCGTCGAGCCCAGGCGCCACCAGCGCGATCTGCTGGTGGATCTTCTGTGGCCGACCGCCTCGCCCTCAGCCGCCCGGCAGTCCCTCTCCACCGCGGTGTCGGTTCTCCGAAGCAAGCTGGACAAGGATGCCCTGATCGGCGAGCCCGGCACGCTGAGGCTCGTGCCGGGGAGGGCTCGTCTCGACCTGGAGCGCCTCGAATCGGGTGACGTGCTGGGGAACGAGCTCGTCCTCCCTCTCGAGGTCGATGGCTTTCTCGAAGGGTTCGAGGTCCCGGATGCCCCGGAGTTCGGTCACTGGCGGGATCGGCAGCACGCCCGTCTCTTGCCCGCGATCAAGGCCGCACTGATTCGGCTGGCGGACTTCGCGCGCCGGACGGCTGACGTCAGGCGATTGAGTCGCTCTGCCGACCGGCTTCTCGCGATCGACGATCTCGCCGAAGAGGGGATCCGCGCCCGCATGGAGGCGAGCGCGCTCACCGGCGACCGCCTCACGGCGATCCGGGTCTACGACGAGTGGTCGGACCGGTTGGCCAGGGAATTGGGAGCCACACCGCCGCCGTTACTCGAAGGCATGGCGCTCCGGCTTCGACGGCGGGGGTGGGAGAGGCCCGTCACCTCGCCGGTGCCGACCGTGCGGACCGAGCAGTGGCGGGATCGGCCTTTCGTCGGGCGAAAACGGGAGTATCGGGTGCTCTACGAGACGTGGGAGGGGGTAGCACAAGGGATGCCGAGGCACATCCTGATTGTGGGTGACAGCGGCGTGGGGAAGACTACGCTCGCCGACCGCCTGGCGACGGCGATCGGCCTCGAGGGCGCGACCGTGTCCCGGGTTCGTTGCTTCGAGCTGGAGCGAGGGATTCCCTACGCTGCCATCGGAGGGGTGCTTGCGCACCTGCTCGACCGGCCGGGAGCCGCGGCGGCCAACCCTGAGACGCTGGCCGAACTGGGGCGGATCATTCCGGAGGTCCGGCACCGCTACGCGAACCTCCCTGTAACCCCTGACACGCAGGGAGAGTCGGCACGGATTCGCTTCGCCGAAGCGGCGCTCGACTTTCTGACCGTCCTGATGGAAGAGCACCCCGTGGTCTTGATCGTGGACGACTTTCAGCTGGCCGACGAGGCGAGTCTCGCCGTTCTGCATCTGCTGATGCGTCGGATCGAGCACCGGCCCTGGATGGTCATCATGGCATCCCGGGAGGAGCTGCCGGAGGGTGCAGTGCACGGCGCGCGCATCCGGGACGGAGCGAACTACCTCGGCGTGACCGAGCTCGAGCTGGGGCCCATGCCGCCCGAGGAGAGCGGGCTCCTATTGGATGCATTGATTCAGCAATCGACCGGCCGTCCGACGGCGACCGAGCGCCGGGCGCTCCTGGCCGCAGCCGGCGGGTACCCAATGGCCTTGGAGTTGATGTTCCGCGACTGGGAGGAGCACGGGGCGGATTCTCTGGCGATTTCCCTCGGCGCGATGACCGTGGACGTTGCGACCAATCTCGACCATACCTATAGGCGGCTCGCGGCGAGCTTGGACCGGGCGTTGGACCCCACGATCCGAACGGTGCTCCACATGGCGGCGGTGCTGGACCGCCGGCTAAACGAGTTCGAGATGTATGGGCTCATTGATGTGTCAATGGGCCAGACGTTGACAGCACTGGCGGAGCT
>DASWKS010000338.1:0-7707 GCA_036396495.1 Gemmatimonadales bacterium | reverse complement strand
AATGGTGGAACGCCCAGTGGTCAACGAGCGTCCCTGGCTCCACCGCGGCAGACACTCGGCCGGCGCCTTGCGGTCAGGTCCGCAGTCTTGCTGGCCGCTGGGGCCGGAATCGCCGCCGCGTTCCTGAGTGGTAGGCCGGAGTTGATTGATACTCTCCGAGTCGAGGTTTCTGTTTTCGAGAACCGCACCGGGGACCCTGCGTTCGACCGGCTTGGCGTTGCCGCCGCAGCCCGGGTGTTCGAAGGCCTGGTCCAGTCGGGTGTGGTGCGGACCATTCCTGAGGCTCCGGCGCGGGTCGCCTGGCGAACCAAACTCCCGTGGGATTCCCTATCCACCCGTTCGCACCGGATGCGGGGACGGGCCGGGACCGTGGTGTCAGGGGCGTATCAGCGTGAAGGCGGTATGATCCGGGTTCGGAGCTGGATCACCGACAATCGTTGGGGAAACCGGGTATGGAGTGTGACACCGGCGTCGGGACCGGCGTCCGCGCCCGAGAGCGTCGTCGACCAGGTCCGGCAGCGGGTCGCGGGCGGCGTCGCCGTGCTCGACGATTCCTATTACGCGTCCTTGCTTCCGGTAACGACTTCTCCGCCGGCGGTGGAGGCGTACCAGGAATTCCAGGAGGGACTACAGCTCCAGTCGGCCAGACAGGACGCTCAGGCGCTCGTCCATTTCCGCCTGGCTGCGGTGCTCGACACCGGGTTTACCTGGCCTCTGGTGCATGCGGCTCTGCAGGGCGTCCGGGCCTTCAATCCCCGTGGCGCGGAAGTCGATTCCATTCTCTCGCAGCTCACCGCGGCCGGCGATCGACTCAGCCCGCTGGAGCGCCACCTGGTGGTGTATCTGCAGGCCGTGAGGGTCGAGGACTGGGAAGGCTGCTACCGCGCCATCCGAGAGGCGGCAGCGATTGCCCCCAATCAATTCAGCTACACCCAGGCGATCCGCGCCATGCAACTGCATCGGCCTCGTGAAGCCTTGGCGGCGCTTACTCGACCTCACCTGGACAGCATTTACCGGGAGGACGCCAGGAACTACTGGTTCGTTCTTACGCTTTCCTATCACCATCTGGGCGAGCATCACACCGAGCTGGCCGTAGCCCGTACCGCCCGCCGGCACGCTCCCGCGAAGGCCAGCCTGCTGGCTCAGGAGATCAGGGCGCTGGCCGCTCTGGAGCGTACCGCCGCGGTGCGGACCCGCCTCGACACCCTCCTGACCCTTCCGCGGGACGACTGGTTCACTCCGGCCGCTGCGCTTACCGGGGTGGCCACCGAGCTTCAGGCTCACGGCCAGCCTGAGGCGGCCTCGGAGGCACTGGCCCGCGCCATCGCGTGGCAGGAGAGCCGCCCGCCTGCTGAGGCCGCGATGGAGGCCAGGCGGTACTACCTCGCCTGGATATTCTACCTTGCGGGGCGGCTGGACGACGCGGACTCACTCTTTCGCGGGCTCCACCAGGACTATCCCGACAACGTGGACTATGTCGGTCTATTGGGAACCACTGCCGCGCGACTGGGGGATCGAACCGCGGCCCGAAGCCTTTCCGATCAACTCAAGGGCCGGGAGATCCAGGCGCCGCTGCCGGGTGAGGTATCCATCGTCTGGCGTGCCAGCATCGCCGCCCTCCTCGGAGAAAGGGCCGAGGCGATGCGGCTCCTGATCGAGGCATTTGGCCGGCAAGGCACCATGGAAATGCACGGCAACAGCGATTTCGATGGTATGAAGGACTACCCGCCGTTCCGCGAGTTCATCCGACCCAAGGGCTGAAGGACAGCCGACCGGTTCGCCGTCGCTGGGCCGTCAGATCTCTAAAGGCCCGCGCACGGGTCTTTGCGGACTGCCCGCGGCGTCACGATCACCAGGTCGAACGTGGCACGCGATTCCGGATCGGGAACCGCGCCATCCGCTTCGCGTTCCAGGAGCCCGACCGCCAGCACCGACCCGCCGGGAGCGGCGGCGCGAAGCAGCCGAGGCACGCCCACATCGCGGCGGACGTGGCCGTTGCCTGCGATCAGCCAGGCCGGCCCGGTAGCGCTGGAGAGCAGCAGCGCCCGGGTCATGGCGGCGTCCCGGCTCTCCTGCGCGGCACGCATGCCCCCGATCAGCGACGACGGCAACTTCCCACAGTGTCCCTCCACCAGCGCCCGGTCGACCGTGGCGCGGGACGCACTGTCGAGCGGCGACTGCGCCAGCAAGCCACGCAGGTGGTCGGGCGCGGCCGACGCACCGTCTCGGACCACGGCGCGGAGTGCCTCGCGTGAGAGCCCACTGCCCCACAGGCTCCGGCCATGGGCGATCGCGGCCTCGACCACCGGGCGGTGGAGCGGCCATTTCCAGTTGGTCCGGTCGAAGCCGTGCCGATCGAGCCAGCCTTCGCGATCCTCGCCTCCGCTCGCCGGGAGGATCGGCTGGCCGCTCTCCGCGAACTGCTCGAAGACGATGGCGGGGTGGCGGGATGCGAGCGCCGTGATCAGCTCGCCCCGCAGCGCATGGTGGATCGGGTTGTCGTGCAGCTCGCCCAGCAGGACCAGATCGGCCGCCGCCAGCCGCCGGAGCAGTTCCGGCGGCGCGACCGGCGCCCCGGTGGTGCCATCGAGGACCACAGTGGACTCGGGGAGGGCAAAGCTTGCGGGCCGAACCGTACCCGGTGAAGCGCCGCCGCACCCGATCAGCAGCGGCAGCGCCACCCAGCGAAGGCAGGAGGGCATCGCAGAAAACTAATCGTGCATTCCAAACCCCGTTCCCAAAGCTCTCCTTTCCTCTACGGACAGAAATCCGCCGTGTTGCCCGACAGGATGTTGCCTTGCAGCGTATTGCCGGCACTCGGGCCCTGGATCGCGCAGTCGTTGGTCTGGAACGTGTTTCCCAGGATGGTGTTGTCGGTCCACCCTTCACCGAACCGGATGCCGGCCCCGCTGGTGGTGAACAAGTTCCCCTTGATCAGGTTGCCGGACGCGCCCCCGAACGCCAGGTCGATCGCCGCAACGCTGCTCCCGGAGATGGTGTTCCCCTTGATCGTATTCCCGGGTTGCCGGATGAGAAAAATGCCGGTCGGGTTGTCGATGATGAGGTTCTCGACCACATCGTTGTTGGTGGAGACCACCTCGGCCAGGTTGGGGCGGATCATGAACGCGCGGAAGAGATTCTGCCGCGCCACGTTACCCTTGATGGTGTTGCCACTCGAGGCCTGGAGGAGGACCGCCGTCCCGTTCTCCGTGAACTCGTTGTCCTTGATGACGACGCCGGAGGACGCGGCGACGAAAATGCCCTGCAGGAACCCGCGGATGGTCCCGCCGTAGATCGACACACCCTGGCTGCCGGTCACCAGGATCCCCATCCCCACCGCGGCGCCCGCGACCGTGTGTCCGTTCAGGTTGATCTTGATGTCGGACCCACTCACCGTGAACCCGTTGCCCGGGCAGTTCAGATCGCTTTCCAGCGTCAGGTCCGCCGTCACCACGGCCCCGCAGGTGGTGGCGACCGCCGGGGGCGAATGGGCCGCGAGGCCGCTCGGGCCGCTCTCGGTGTTGCCGGCGGTAACGGGGGCCGTGGGTCCTGAGTCGCATGCCTGGGTGAACAGGGCGATCGCGACCGCGACGAGAACCGTCATGACACGCATGGTTAATTCTCCGTCCAAAGGGAAATTTGGTCCCGGGACACGCGGGACCTCGTTCCGCCACCGTCGCTTTGCGGGACGGCCCGGCGGGGCCTAGCTTAGACCAGCACGCTACGGACGTGCTCTCCTCCCGGGCTCCCATGGGACTGACCTGTGAGGTTCGCGCCCGAGCCGCCTCAACGAGGTGACATGGTCAGGCTCCGAACCCTCGGCACCATTGACCTGCGTGACGCCGGCGGAGCCGAGCTGCGGGCGATTCTGGTGCAGCCCCGGCGCCTCGCGCTGCTCACCTGTCTTGCGTTGACCACACCCCATGGCTTCCAGCGCAGAGACCGGCTCGTCGCCCTCTTCTGGCCCGACGAGGACACGGAGCGGGCTCGCGCCTCGCTCAACCGGGCCATCTATTTCCTGCGCCAGATCCTGGGTGAAGGCATCGTTCTGAGCCGGGGGGTGGAGGAGATCGGGCTCGACCGCAAGCGGTTCTGGTGCGACGCCGAGGCCTTTGAGACTGCCCTGGATGGTGGGGATCTGGGTCGGGCGCTCGATCTCTACCGCGGGGAGCTGATGCGCGGTTTCTTCGTGACGAGAGCGCCTGCGTTCGAGGAGTGGCTCGAGTTGGAACGAACCCGGCTCCGGACCCGTGCCGCCCACGCCGCGTGGACCCGGGCCGATGCCGAGGAGGCGGCCGGCAACCTGTCGTTTGCGGCCCAGTGGGCCCGCCGGGCGGTGGAGCTGGCCCCCTTCGACGAAGTGGCGATCCGCCGCTTGCTGGTGCTGCTGGATCGGCACGGCGACCGCGCCGGCGCCGGGGACGTATATCGGCGGTTCGCGGACGATCTTACTGCTCAGCTCGGGCTCCCCCCGTCGCCCGAAACGCGGGCACTCATCGAGTCCATCCGCGCCCGCGAAGCAGGAACGCACATCGCCGGCCCGATCGCGATCGAGTCACCGGAGCGGACTGGAGCCACCCCTGCCGCCGACCCGGGAGTCGCTTCCGAGGCACGGCCTCCTGACGGTCGTCGACTGAGGGTGCGAGCCACGGCCCTGGCGGCTGCCGGCCTCACCATCACGGCCGCGTTCCTCATGAATCAACCGGTGACCAACGATCCCCTCCGGGTCGAGGTCACCCGATTCGAGAACCGCACCGGTGACCCTGCCCTGGACCGGTTGGGAGCTACTGCCGCGGCGCGAGTGTTCGACGGTCTGGTTCAGGCCGGTGTGGTGCGCACGGCTGCGCATGTACCGGCCCGAGTCGCGTGGCTGGGGGATTCGCTTCCTCCCCGCTCAGCCAGCCTGCGGGGCCGGGCCGGGACGGTCGTGTCGGGGATGTACCGGCGCGAAGCCGGCATGGTGCGCTTTCATGCGTGGATCACCGACCACCGACGAGGTGATCGGGTGTGGCAGGTCACGCCGGTATCGGGACCGGTCGCCGCAGTGGAGGACCTCCTTGGTCACTTGCGCCAGCGGGTCGCGGGGGGTGTGGCCGTGCTCAACAACTCCGCTGACGCTTCGTTGTTTCCGGTTGTGACCTCTCCCCCGACGGTCGAGGCGTACCAGGAATTCCGAGAAGGTGTGAGACTACAATCGGCCAGGCAGCACGGCGATGCCGTTGTCCACTTCCGCCTTGCTGCCGCGCTTGACAGTGGGTTCACCTGGCCTCTGGTGTATGCCGCCCTGTCAGGCATTCGCTCTTTCCAACCCCATGGGGCGGAAGTCGATTCCATTCTGGGCGAGCTCAACGCAACGCGCGATCGTCTCAGCCCGCTGGAGCGGCACCTGGTGGCGTACCTGCGGGCCGTGAGGGTCGAAGATTGGGAAGGGTGCTACCGCGCCATCAAGGCGGCCGCGGCCATCGCTCCCGACCAGTTCAGCTACACCCAGGCGGTCCGCGCGATGCAATTGCATCGATCGCGCGAAGCCGTGGCGGCGCTCACTCGGCCAGGCCTGGACAGCATCTACCGGGACGATGCCAAGAATTACTGGTTCGTTCTCACCCTCTCATACCACCAACTGGGAGAGCATCGCCGGGAGCTGGCGACGGCGCGGGCCGCTCGCCGGCTGGCGCCGGCCAACCCCAGCCTGCTGGTGCAGGAGATCCGGGCTCTGGCTGCCCTGAGGCGAACCGCGGCAGTGCTGGTTCGTCTCGATACCCTCCTGTCCCTACCGCGCGACGGCTGGCTCACTCCCGGCGCAGCGTTGATGCAGGTCGGTACCGAGCTTCGGGCCCATGGACAGGAAGCGGCAGCCCAGGACGCCCTGGCCCGTGCCATCGCCTGGTACCGGAGCCGCCCGGCGGTCGAGGCAGCGATGGAGGTGAGGCGGTTCATGCTGGGCTGGACGCTCTCCCTGGCGGGACAGCTTGCCGAAGCGGACTCGCTCTTTCACGCCCTTCACAGCGAGTATCCCGATAACGTGGAGTACATCGGTCAGCTCGGAGTTATTGCGGCGCGACGGGGCGATCGCGCAACGGCACGACGCCGGTCCGATCAACTCTTGGGACGGGAGGTCGAGGCCCCGATTCCGGGCGAGGAATCCATCGTCTGGCGGGCCAAGATCGCGGCCCTGCTGGGAGACCGGACGGCGGCAATGCGGCTCCTGGTCGAGGCATTTGGCCCCCAGGGCACCATGGAACTGCATGGCAACAGCGATTTCGATGGTATGAAGGACTACCCGCCTTTCCGCGAGTTCATCCGGCCCAAGGGCTGACAGCACAGGGAGTAGGGAGTAGGGAGCAGGGAGCAGGGAGCAGGGGAGGCGGGAGACGGGCTCCCTCTCAACTCCTCCTGCCTGCTTCCTGCTCCCTGCTTCCTGTTCCCTGCTCCCTGCTTCTTCTCACAGGGGTGGTATGGGCCAGTGGATCCCGGTGCCGGGATCGGTGGTCGCAAAGGGCGGGTCCACCGCGATCAGGTTGAAGCCGATGCCCATCGCGCGGTTCCAGTCGATGCCCGAGTTCACGTTGTAGACCCGCGAGACCAGGGCCCGATGGGTACGCAGCCACCTGGCGTACTGGGGGAGGTTGGGCGGTAACACGGTGATGCTCGCGTTCAGGAAGATTCGGTTGCCGCCGTCCAGGCAGTACGGATGGAGCTGGTCGTCGTCGGCGAAGCAGAGCCGGGCGGGCGGATCGGCCGCGGCATACATCGCCTTGCCGGTGCCGGAGCCGGTGAGGATGAAGGCGAATTGCCCCCGCAGCTCCCACAGCGTCGGCAGCCCCAGCGCGGTCCCATGCTGGACCAGGTCCCCCGGGCCGATGAAGAGATCGCTGGGCGAAAACACCCGGTCGAGGTCGGGGATATAGGTCCGGATGTAGTCGTCGAGCCGTGACGCCAGATCGGGATGGTCCCACTGTCCGGCCTTCAAGTCCAGATGGACCACCAGGAAATCTTTGGGCTGGGTGCCGCCGGCGCACCAGTTCGCCAGGGTGGTGAGGTACTCCCCCAGCCGGGGAGCCGCCGGATCCCAGCCCGGAGTATGGGCCACGCACCACTCCAGCCGGTTGGGGCTCTGGGAGATGTCGAACTCGTAACCCCGGCATCCCCCGTCGTAGAACCGGGCGGGGTCGAACGGGCCGTGGGCGTACGAATTGTGGGAGATCTTGAATCCGACACTGTGGAGGGGTTGCCGCTCCAGTGCCGTGGGCATCGTGGGCATGAGGAGCTCCAGCTCGGTTTGAGGGGGGCGGAGAACATGTCTCCCGCCCTTCGATCCGGCAACCGTGGAGCACCCCGCTGGCCAGGGAGGACACCACCACCATAGAATCCAGACCCCCGGGTGGCGCCAACGTGCCGCCCACCGGACTCATCCAGGAGGAAGCATGCGTGCTTTGGTATTGATCGTCGGGGCCTCCCTCGTCGCCACGGCGGTGGCGGCCCAGGACGCCGATCGCAGCGTCAAGGGCGGAGGGATCAGCGTGAGCGGCTGGAAGGGCCGGGTCGACCGCCGGCCCGCCTCACAAGGCAAGACCATCGCCGACTCCAAGTTCGGGTCCGAGGCTGGCGCGCTGCGCCTGTCGGTGGGTCCAGCGGCCGTCTATTGGAACGATGGGAACACGGCGTCGGGCGACTACCAGGTCACCGCGACGTTCAAGGAACACAAGA
>DASWKS010000337.1:0-8780 GCA_036396495.1 Gemmatimonadales bacterium | reverse complement strand
AAGGCGCGCAATGACCATGACGCCAAGGCAGGCGACACGGTGCGCATCATGGAGACCCGACCGCTCGCGAAGACCGTTCGCTGGCGCACCGTCGCGGTCGTCGAGCGGGCCAAGTAGGCCCCGGGAGAACGGACGATGGTGCAGCAGGAGAGCATTCTCAAGATTGCGGACAATTCCGGTGCCCGGCGGGCCCTGGTGATCCGCGTGCTGGGCGGATCGCGTCGGCGCTACGCCTCCCTTGGCGACAAGGTGGTGGTGGCGATCAAGGACGCGATTCCGACCGGCCAGGTAAAGAAGGGCGACGTGGCCAAGGCCGTGATCGTCCGCACCGCCAAGGAGGTCCGGCGCCGGGACGGGTCGTACATCCGGTTCGATGAGAACGCGGCGGTGCTCATTACCGACAACGGCGAGCCCCGGGCCACCCGCATCTTCGGTCCGGTGGCGAGAGAGCTGCGCGAGAAGAAGTACATGAAGATCGTCTCGCTGGCTCCGGAGGTGCTCTGACATGCGGCTGCTGGTTCATCGGAAAGCCAAACGAGTCCGCAGCAAGACCGTGGTGCGGCATCGGCTGCACGTCACCAAGGGCGACACCGTCCAGGTGGTGTCGGGCGACGACAAGGGCAAGCGCGGTCGGGTCCTGCGGGTGCATCCCAAGACCGGACGCGTCACGATCGAAGGGGTGAACGTGGTGAAGCGGCACCGGCGCCAGTCGCCCACGGCCGAAGGCGGGATCATCAGCTTCCCGGCCCCGATTCACCACTCGAAGGTCATGCTGATCGATCCCAAGACCGGGGCCCCGACCCGGATCCGCCGGCGGGTGGATGCCGACGGCACGGTCGAGCGTATCGCGGTGAAGTCGGGCGAGTCGATTCCGAGGAGCCGGTAACCATGGCGGAGAAGCAGGCGGCAAAACCCCAGAAGAAGGGCGGACCCCCGGCCCCCGGGTCGGGCAAGGCCAAGGGCGGCGGCGCGCCGGCCGGTGCCACCGATCCCTCGCCCAAGGTGCGCGAGGGCCGGCCCCGACTCCAGGAGCAGTACGAGTCGACCATCCGGCCCCGGCTGGCCAAGCAGTTCGCGCTGGAGAATCCGCACCAGGTTCCCAAGCTGATGAAGATCGTGCTCAACGTGGGGCTGGGGGATGCCAGCAAGAACCCCAAGGAGCTCGAGGCGGTGGTGACCGAGATGGCGGCCATCACCGGCCAGCGACCGGTGGTGACCCGGGCCAAGAAGTCGATCGCGAACTTCAACCTCCGGCAGGGCGTGCCGGTGGGCGCCACCGTGACCCTGCGGGGGCCCCGGATGTACGAGTTCCTGGATCGCTTCATCTCCCTCGCCGTGCCGCGCACCCGGGACTTCCGGGGCCTGCCGGACAAGAGCTTCGACGGGCGGGGCAACTACTCCTTCGGCATCCGGGAGCAGCTGATCTTTCCCGAGATCGACTACGACAAGGTCGAGAAGATCCACGGGATGGACATCACGATTGTGACCTCCACCAGCCGGGACGACCTGGCCATGGCGCTGCTGCGCGAGTTCGGGTGGCCCTTCCGGGGTGAGACGCCGGCCCAGGCCGCGTAAACGAAGAGAGGAATTCGATGGCGAAGACCTGTTGGATCGAGAAGGCCAAGCGGACTCCAAAGTTCAGTTCGCGGACGGTGCGTCGCTGCCAGCGGTGTGGCCGGTCGCGTGCGGTCCTGCGCCGTTTCGGTCTCTGCCGCATCTGTTTCCGCGACCTGGCGCTCAAGGGTGAAATTCCCGGTGTGCGCAAGGCAAGCTGGTAGGAGGACGAGCCCCGCATGAGCATGACCGATCCCGTCGCGGATATGCTGACCCGCATCCGCAACGCGTGTGCGGCGGGTCACAAGCGAGTGGACGTGCCGTCGTCCCGGTTCAAGGCCGAGCTGGCCCGACTGCTGCGTGACAACCACTACATCGCGGACTACAAGGAGCTGGCGGACGAAGGCCGTTCGGTGCTGAGACTCTACCTCCGCTACCACAACGACCTTCCCGTCATTCGCGAGCTCCACCGCGTCAGTACCCCGGGGCTCCGGCGCTATGTGAAGTGCCGTGAGATTCCGCGGGTCAAGAACGGCCTGGGGATGGCCATCGTGTCCACCCCCAAGGGCCTCATGACCGATCGCGATGCGCGCCGAGCCAATCTGGGCGGCGAGCTGGTCGCGGTGGTCTGGTAGGAGGGGCCGTGTCGCGTATCGGCAAGAAGCCGGTCCCGGTGCCCGCCGGGGTCTCGGTCGACCTCCAGGGCGATCAGATCTCGGCGAAGGGTCCCCAGGGCGAGCTGTCCCGGACCCTGCCCCCCGGCATCACGGCGTCGCTTCTCGAGGGACAGGTCGTGGTGGCGCGGGCCAGCGACGAGCCGCGCCACAAGGCGCTGCATGGGCTCACCCGGACCCTGGTGGCGAACATGCTGGAGGGCGTGGCCCGGGGGTATACCCGCGCGCTCGAGATCCAGGGCGTGGGCTATAAGGCGGAGGCCACCAAGACCGGGCTGACGCTGACGGTCGGGCTGTCCCATCCGGTGCGCTATCCGGCGCCGGCCGGGATCAAGCTCACGGTCGAGAACAACGTGCTGGTGAGGGTGGCGGGGCCGAGCAAGGAGCTGGTGGGCCAGGTGGCCGCCGAGCTGCGTTCGGTCCGGCCGCCCGAGCCGTACAAGGGCAAGGGCATCCGGTACCAGGGTGAACAGGTTCGCCGCAAGGCCGGCAAGACAGGAGCGAAGTAATGCGGTCCATTCATGCGCCCAAGACCCGGAGCGACCGGCGCTATCGCCGGCATCTGCGGGTGCGCAAGCGGGTGAGCGGCTCGGCCCAACGGCCCCGGCTGGTGGTGTTCCGGTCGCTCAAGCATATCTACGCCCAGCTGGTGGACGACGATCGCGGCGTGGTGCTGTTAGGCGTCTCCGACCAGACCGACGGCGTGCAGGTGGACGGGTCGGGCAAAGTGGCCAAGGGCAAGGCGGCCGGCAAGCTGCTGGCCGAGCGTGCCAAGGGGCAGGGAATCACCCAGGTCGTCTTCGACCGCGCGGGTTATCGCTACCACGGCCGGGTGCGCGCCGTGGCCGAAGGCGCCCGGGCGGGCGGACTGGAGTTCTAATGGCGGACGAGCAGACCGTAGCGGGCGCGCCGAGCGCCCCGACGACCGAGCCCCATCGGGAACCCCGGCGGGGACGCCGAGGCGGCGGTGGCCGGGGTGAGAAGGGTCCCCGGCGCGACCGCGACCGGGATCGCGACGGCGGCAGCGAGCTGATCGAGAAGGTGGTGCAGATCAACCGGGTGGCCAAGGTGGTGAAGGGCGGCCGGCGGTTCTCGTTCAACGCGCTGGTGGCCGTGGGCGACGGGAAGGGGAAAGTGGGCATCGCCAGCGGCAAGGCGAACGAGGTGTCCGAAGCGGTGCGCAAGGCGGTCGAAGCGGCCAAGCGGGGCATGATGGAAGTGCCCCGGGTCGGGACGACCATCCCGCACGAAGTGCTGGGCCATCACGGCGCGGGCAAGGTGCTGCTCAAGCCCGCCGCCACCGGTACCGGCATCATCGCGGGTGGCGCGGTGCGCGCGGTGCTCGAGTGCTGCGGCATCTCGGACATTCTGACCAAGAGCCTCGGCTCCAACAATCCGCACAACGCGGTCCGGGCCACCATGAAAGGCCTGTCGGGCCTGGTGTCGCTGCGGCAGCTGGCTCGGGAGCGCGAAGTGGAGCCGGCGAGCATCGGCTACCGGCCCCGGCAGGAGGAGAAGTAATGGGACGGAATCCCGTGGTCGGGCGGCAGGGCCCGGCCTATCACGCGGCGGCATTGCCGGACCAGCCGGCTCCGCAGGGCCTCAGGCTCAAGCAGATCCGGTCCGGCATCGGGCAGCCCGAGACCATGCGGCGCACCCTCAAGGCGCTGGGCCTCCGGCGCCATCAGCACGAGATCGTGGTGCGGGACACGCCGTCGCTCCGGGGCATGGTGTACAAGGTGCGTCACCTGGTCGAGGTGACGCCGGTCGGGGAGGACCAGTGACGGACGAGGAGAAGGAGAAGACCGGCCGCCTGACGCTGTCGAACCTCAAACCGGCTCCGGGCTCGCACCGGAGCCGGCGGCGGGTGGGTCGCGGCGTCGGCAGCGGGCTCGGCAAGACGTCGGGCAAAGGCCACAAAGGCCACAAGGCCCGGACCGGGGGTTCCACCAATCCGGGCTTCGAGGGCGGGCAGATGCCCATGTACCGGCGACTGCCCAAGCGCGGGTTCACCAACCCGTTCAAGGTGGTGGCGCAGATCGTCAACCTGCGGCAGCTGGACCAGCTGACCGAGGCCGAGGTGTCGCCGGCCACCTTGCTCGCGGTCGGGCTCATCGGGTATGCGGACCGGCCGGTGAAGCTGCTCGGCACCGGCGAGGTGACCCGGGCTCTGCAGGTGCGCGGACTGTCGGTGTCGGCATCGGCCCGCGCCAAGATCGAAGCCGCCGGCGGGACGGTCGAGGCCTGATGACCGCTCCCCGCGTCCCCAACCTCGCCATCGACGAGGAGCTCAAGCGCAAGCTGCTGTTCTCGCTCCTCGCGGTGCTGATCTATCGGGTCGGGGCCCACATCGCCGCGCCGGGGGTCTACGTCCCCGCGCTCGCGGCCTTCATCCAGAACTCGGCCGCGGCCGGCTTCTTCGGGCTGTACGATGCCCTGGGCGGCGGCCTGTCGCGCGCCACCGTGTTCGCGCTCGGCATCATGCCGTACATCTCGGCCTCCATCATCTTCCAACTTGCCGGTGGGCTGGTGCCCACCGTGAGCAAGATGCAGAAGGAGGAAGAGGGCCGGAAAAAGCTGACCCAGTGGACCCGCTACATGGCGATCTTCATCGCCCTGTCGCAGGCCTACACCTTCACCCTGTTCACCGAGAGCATCCCCGGCGCCATCCCGTCACCGGGCTTGAGCTCGCGGCTGATCATGGTGACCACACTCACCGCCGGCGCGGTGTTCGTCATGTGGCTGGGCGAGCAGATCACCGAGCGGGGCATCGGCAACGGGATGAGCATCCTGATCACCGTCTCGATTCTGGAGCGGCTGTGGCCGGGCCTGATCCAGACCATCAACTTCATCAAGGACGGCGTGGTCAGCTTCCCGGGTGCGGTGGTCTTCGGGGCGGTACTGCTGGCGGCCGTCGCCGCCGTGACCGGCATGACCATCGCCTCGCGCCGCATTCCCATCCAGATTCCTCGCAAGGTCATGGGGCGGGGCCGGGTGCGCGAAGGCCAGAAGACCTTCATCCCGATCCGGTTGATTACCGCCGGCGTGATGCCGATCATCTTCGCCCAGACCATCATCATCGTCCCGGGCACCATCGCGCAGTTCAGCAAGATCCCCTCGCTGATGGAGATCTCGAACCTCTTCAATCCCGGCAGCTGGGTGTACAACCTGGTGTTTGCCGCGATGATCGTGCTGTTCAGCTACTTCTACACGTCCATCGTGTTCAATTCGGTGGACCTGGCCGAGAACCTGAAGAAGCAAGGCGCCTTCATCCCCGGGGTGAAGCCGGGTGGGGCCACGGCCGATTACATCGACCAGGTGCTGGCGCGGGTTACGCTGCCGGGCGCCTTGTTCCTCGCGATCATCGCCATCTTCCCGATCATCGTGTCCCAGCAGGTGGGGGTGCAGGCCCAGTTCGGCGGCACCAGCATCCTGATCGTAGTGGGCGTGCTGCTCGATACCATCGCCCAGGTAGAACAGCACCGCACCCTTCGGAAGTACGACAGCTTCATGAAGAGCGGCCGGATCAAATTCCGGGGCCGGCAGCAGAGGTACATCTGACATTGACGATTGACGATTGACGATTTTCGATTGTCGATTGTCGATTGCCGGTTGTGCTGCGCTGGCGTCGAACCCAGTGCCACGTAATCGTCAATCGTCAATCGTCAATCGACAATGAGACATGACGCGTCCCTTCGACATCCTCCTCCTCGGTCCCCCTGGCGCCGGCAAGGGCACCCAGGGGGTCTTGCTGTCTCAGCGCCTGGGTCTTCCCAAGTTTGCGACGGGGGACCTGCTGCGGGACGCGGTCGCGAGGGGCACGCCGCTGGGCCAGCAGGCCAAGGCGGTGATGGAGTCGGGCGGACTGGTGAGCGACGAGTTGATCCTGGGCGTGGTCCAGGAAGAGCTGGACAAGCCCGCGGCCGCCGGCGGTGTCATCTTTGACGGGGTGGTGCGCACCGTCCCGCAGGCCGAGGGGGTGGAGCGGCTGCTGGCCGTTCGAGGCCGCCGCATCGGTCATGTGCTCTTCCTGGACGTGAACGACGCGGAGATCCTGGCCCGGATCGAGAAGCGGCGCACGCTGGAATCGCGGGCCGACGACGCGCCGGAGGCGGTGGCGCGCCGGCTGCGGGCCTATCGGGAGCAGACCGCGCCGGTGCTGGCGTGGTACGAAGCCAAGGACGGAGTTCACAGCGTGTCAGGGATGGGCTCGGTGGAGCAGATCGCGGAGCGGATCCGGGGTGCGCTGGGGCGCTGATGGTTACCCTCAAGTCACCCCGCGAAATCGACGTCATGAGCCGGGCCGGCCAGATCGCGGCCGACACACTGGCCCTGGTCCGCGACCTGGTGCGGCCCGGCGTCACGACCGAAGAGCTGGACCACGCCGCCGAAGGGTTCATCCGGTCCCACCCGGGGGCGCGTCCGTCCTTCAAAGGACTCTACGGCTTCCCCAAGAGCCTCTGCATCTCGATCAACGAGGAGATCGTGCACGGCATCCCGTCCAAGAAACGGGTGCTGCGCGAGGGGAACATCGTGAGTGTCGACGTGGGGGTGCAGCTGGAAGGCCTCCACGCCGATACCGCGACCACCATCCCAGTCGGTGAGATCGCGCCGGTCGCGATCGGTCTCCTGGAGGTGACCGAACGGGCTCTGTACGCCGGGATCGCCATGGCTCGGCTGGGAAACCACGTGGGCGACATCGGCCACGCGATCCAGCAGGTGGCCGAAGCCGCCGGAGCCGGGATCGTACGCGAGCTGGTAGGGCACGGCGTCGGGGCCCGGATGCACGAGGATCCGCAGGTGCCGAACTACGGCGCGCCCAAGCGCGGGCCGCGGCTGCGGGAGGGGATGACCCTCGCGATCGAGCCGATGCTCACCACCGGCGGCATCGCCACGCGGACGCTGCCCGACCGCTGGACCGTGGTGACCGCCGACGGCTCGCTCTCGGCCCACTTCGAGCACACGGTGGCGGTGACCGACAACGGGCCGAGGATCCTCACAACAGCCATACCGATTGACCATTGACCATTGACAATTGCTCGTGACGATCGCGGCCCGTAATTGTCAATCGACAACTGTCAATCGTCAATGATTTCGAGCAGCCACCGATGGATCGCGGGGTTTCCGGCCACCACCGGTCCATGATCCAGGTTTCGCGGGTTACCGGCTAAATCGGTCACCACCCCTCCCGCCTCCCGCACCAGCAGGACCCCGGCGGCGATATCCCAGGGCGCGAGCCGCAATTCCCAGAAGCCGTCGAAACGGCCCGCGGCCACATCGGCCAGATCGAGCGCGGCCGATCCGGCGCGGCGGATGCCGCTCGTGGCCGGCGTGATCCGGGCAAACTGCTCCAGGTATTGGGGCAGGTGCTCCGGATGCTTGAAGGGGAAGCCGGTTCCGATGAGCGCGTGCGCCGGATCGACGATCTCGGACACCCGGAGCGGCTTCCCGTCCCTCCAGGCTCCAGCGCCGCGGGCCGCGCTGCAACAGGTCTCCGGTGCCAGCCGCAGCACGACGCCCGCCTGCAGCACCCCGTTCAGCGCGGCGGCGATCGACACGGCGCACGCGGGATAGTTATGCAGGAAGTTGGTGGTCCCGTCCAGCGGGTCGATGATCCACACCAGCCCGTCGCTCACCAGGTCGGGGGAGAGCTCCTCACCCACCAGGTGGGCCTCGGGGGTATCGGCCAGCAGCGACTCGCGGATGATCGCTTCGGCCTGGCGGTCGATCTGGGTGACGAAGTCGTTGGTTCCCTTGGTCGTCCACCCCTCGGGTCGGGGTGGCGAGACCTCCCGGAGGAACCCGGCCGCGGCCCGGGCCGCACGCTCGGCCGATTTCAGTAAGTCCATGATAGAATTGATCTTGCGGCTTGGGTCCCGGGCGGCTAGCTTGCCACCGAGATGGCTCGCGTCTTCTCCGGGATACAACCCTCGGGTGAACTACATATCGGGAACTGGCTCGGCGCCGTCCAGAACTGGGTCGCGCTCCAGGACCGGTACGAGTGCATCTACTGCATCGTCGATCTGCACGCCATCACCTTTCCGTACGATCGGGCGCTGCTTGCCGGTCGAACCCGGGACATGGCGATTGGCCTGCTCGCGGCCGGGATCGATCCGGCCCGTTCGATCCTGTTTGTCCAGTCGCAGGTACCGGAGCATGCCGAGCTGCAATGGCTGTTCACCACGGTGACGCCGCTGGGCGAGCTGGAACGGATGACCCAGTTCAAAGATAAGTCGCAGCGCCTCGACAGCGTGCCGGCCGGGCTGTTGCAGTACCCGGTACTGCAGGCGGCTGACATTCTGCTGTACCGGGCGGACACCGTGCCGGTGGGCGAAGATCAGGCGCAGCATCTGGAGCTCACCCGGGAAGTAGCCCGCCGGTGGAATCAGCAGTTTGCGCCGGATCAGCCGTTTTTCCCGGAGCCGGTGGCGTTGCATACCGAGGCCAAGCGGATCCTCGGTCTCGACGGGCAGGCCAAGATGTCGAAGAGCCTGGGCAACACGATCGCCGTCACCGAATCGGCCGACGAGATCTGGGAGAAGCTTCGCCCGG
>DASWKS010000336.1:0-2212 GCA_036396495.1 Gemmatimonadales bacterium | reverse complement strand
GTCCGGGTTCTGGCTGCCACCAACAAGAAGCTGGATGCTGAAATCGCCGAAGGGCGTTTCCGGGAAGATCTGTACTACCGCCTCAACGTGGTGCCGGTCTCGGTGCCGCCGCTGCGCGAGCGGGCCGAGGACATCCCGCTGCTGGTGGACTATTTCTGCCAGCGACTGGCGGGTCGAAGCGGAGTGCCCGGGCGGCGTTTCGCGCCGGAGGCGGTTCACGCCCTGCAGCAGCGGCTCTGGCCCGGCAACGTGCGTGAGCTCCGCAACGCGGTTGAGCGGCTGCTCATCCTGGCGCAGGGCAAGGAGGTCACCGCGCAGGACGTCGGGCGCCTGCTCACCGGGGTGCATCGGGCCACCCCGGCCGCCGGAAGCGGGGGGGACCCATCCCGGACCGGCGGCACTTTCGAGGAGTTCAAGAGCGAAGCGGAGCGCGCCTTCCTGGTGTCCAAGCTGCGGGAGTACCATTGGAATGTGGCGGAGACGGCCCGCGCGCTCGACATGCCTCGCTCCAACCTGTACAAGAAGATCGAGCGCTACGGCCTGACCCGGGAATCGGGATGACCACCCCACGCGATTGGGATAAGGAGCTGGCCGAGATCGACAAGCTCATGTCGAAGCAGCCGGCCCAGGTTCCCGCGCTGGCGGGTGCACCAGGTGCCCTGCCGGCCACTCGCGGGCCGAGTCCGCAACCCGGCCGGCCTCAGGCTTCCGGCCCGGCGCCGGTGACCCGTAAGGCGCGATTCGCCACCTGGTTTCAGGTGCTGCTGGGTGCGGTGGCGGGCGCAGCCATGACCCAGTGGCCCTACGCCAACAGCTGCGGCGTCGGCTTGTTCCTCTATCTCGGTGCGGCCGGGGTGGTGAGCCTTGCCGGACTGTGGGGATCACTGTCGAGCTGGCGTCGCCGGATGGGCCTGGCCCACAGCTTGTCGCTGCTGGTCACCCTTTGGGGGCTGCTGCTGGTCGGCGCCGTGGTGTTGCCTCGGATCGGATACGCCACACAAGCGGCCACCTGGTTTTGTCCTTGACGACCGTTCCGGGTTCCGGGTTCAGGGTTCCAAGTCCATGCCCGGTGCGGTGCCACGTGCCGAACGTGCATGGTGCGGCCTGAGGACAAGGTGCTTGGCACCCACCACCGGCACACAGCACGCACCCTAGCTTGGCACACCGCACCGCCCGCGGAACAAGGAACCTGAAACCCGGAACTCATGCGTGACTCCCATGTCGAAAACGTATAAGAATTTCATCGCCGGCCGGTGGACCGCACCGGCGACCGGTAAGTACCTCGAGAACCGCAATCCGGCCGACATCTCCGACCTGATCGGGCGCTTCCCCGACTCCGGCCCGCGCGACATCGAGGCCGCGGTGGTCTCGGCGGCGAAGGGGTTTCAGATCTGGTCGGCCACCCCGGCGCCGGCCCGGGGCGACGTGTTGCGCCGGGTAGGGGACCTGCTGGTCGACCGGAAGGACGACATCGCGCGCGCCATGACCCGCGAGATGGGCAAGGTGCTGGCCGAGACCGGCGGCGATGTGCAGGAAGGGATCGACACGGCGTACTACGCGGCGTCGGAGACCCGGCGGCTCTTCGGCAACACGGTGCCGTCCGAGCTGCGCAGCAAGTGGGCGATGAGCTATCGCCGCCCGATCGGCATCTGCGGGCTGATCACGCCTTTCAATTTCCCCATGGCGATCCCGACCTGGAAGATGTTCCCGGCGCTGGCCTGCGGAAACAGCGTGATTCTCAAGCCGTCGGAGGACGTGCCGCACACGGCCACGCTGCTGGTGGAGATTCTGCTGGATGCGGGCCTTCCTCCCGAGGTTATCCAGCTGGTGCACGGCCGGGGCCAGACCGCGGGGCGGGCGCTGGTGGAGCATCCCACGGTGCCGGTGGTGTCCTTCACCGGTTCTACCGCCACCGGATCGACCATCGGCGAGACCTGCGGCCGCATGCACAAGCGGCTCTCGCTGGAGATGGGCGGGAAGAACGCCATCGTCGTGATGGACGATGCCGATCTCGATCTGGCGCTCGACGGGGTGTTGTGGGGCGCGTTCGGCACCACCGGCCAGCGCTGCACGGCCACCAGCCGGCTGCTGCTGCACGAGGCCATCGAGAAGGAGTTCACCCATCGGTTGCTGGAGCGCGCCAAGGCGTTGCGCATCGGCAACGGTCTCGACGAGCAGACCCAGATGGGGCCGTTGTTCTGCGAGGCGGCCC
>DASWKS010000335.1:0-3067 GCA_036396495.1 Gemmatimonadales bacterium | reverse complement strand
GCCGGGCCGGACCACGGTCTTGGCCGCGGCCTGAGCCTGTTCCGCGTTGATCGCGCCCAGCCGCACTCGATAGGTCTGCACGTAGTCCGGCGCCAGACCATAGAGCCGGGCGTTCGCCACTGCGCCGGCCACCTGCTCGGCGGTCTCGATCGACAGGGGGTAGCTGCCAACCAGTGATCCCTTGGCTGCCTCGAATTCCTCCGCTGGTACCGTCTCGGAGCCGATTCGTCGCAGTTGGGTCAGCATCTCACCCAAGGCCGAATCGGTCACCTCGGTCCGAACCTCGGCGCTGGCGATGAAGGCGCCGGTTCCGCGCCGCCGGAGCAGATCGCTGTAGGCGCCGTAGGTCCAGCTCTTCTGCTCCCGCAGGATCATGAACAGCCGGCTGTCCGCCCCGCCGCCCAAGACTTTGTTGGCGACCGTGGCGGCGTACCAGCGGGGATCGTTCGGCGCGAAAGTCAGGTTGCCGATCAGGATATTGGATTGCACCGACCCCGGGCGGTGGACCAGCACCAGCTCGGGCCGGCTCCGGGCGGGAGGATCCAGCACGGTCGGGGTCGGCGTGGGCGGACTGATCCAGGGGCGCAACGACCGCGCCGCGAGACGCCTGACCTCCGTCAGGCTGACATCGCCCGCCAGCACCAGCAAGGCCCCGTCGGGCCGCACCCGGGCGCGATGGAACGCCACGATGTCGTTCCGGGTGATGGCACGGACCGAGGCCGGGGTGCTGCTCGCTCCATACGGATGCTCGCCGTAGAGGGCCTTCCGCACCGCGCGCTCGGCCAGCGACGCCGGCTGCGACAGCTCCACCTGCAGTCCCGACAGCGTCTGGGTCCGGAGCAGCCCCACTTCCTTTTCCGGGAAGGTGGGGCCAGCCGCCACGTCCGCCAGCAGCTCGAACGCCAGCGAGAGGCTGGGTGTCAGGACCGTGGCGTTGATGCTGAGGAAATCCGATCCGGCCCCGGCGCTGAGGGAGCCGCCGGCTCCTTCGATGGCTTCCGCGATCTCTTCCGCGCTGCGGGTGCCCGCGCCTTTGGTGAGCAGTCCCGCCACCATGTCGGCCAGCCCTTCCTTGCCGGCCGGGTCGAACAGTCCGCCCGCCGCGAAGGAGAGCGAGAGCGACACGATGGGCTGCTTGCGATTCTCCACCACCAGGATCCGCAGCCCGTTAGGCAGGGTCTCTTCCTGGAAAGGAGGAAACGAAGCCGCCGTCAGCGGCAGCGGCGCCGGCGGCGTCTTGGGATACTCCTGAGCCGGCAGCGGAGTCCCGCTGAGCCCAAGCGCAACAGTGACCCACCGGAGCAGGCGGCCCGCCCGTCCGCCCGTCCGCCCGTCCGTCCTCATTTTCCCTCCGGAACGATCAACAATGCCAGGGCATTATCGGCCCGCAGGTACCTGCCCGCGACCCGCTTGATATCCTCGACCGTGACGGCCAGATAGCGTTTCCAGTCGGCGTTCACCGCCTGGGGGTCGCCCAGGAACAGGTTCGCGATCTGCAGCGCTTCCGACTTGAACAGGCTCTGCTGCCGCTCGGTGATGAGCTGGGTCCGATAGGCGTTCTTGGACTTGGTCAGCTCGGCCGGAGTCACTCCCGCCGTGGCGACCCGGGTCACCTCGGAGGCCAGGCCCCGTTCCAGACTGTCGGCGCTCACGCCTTCGTTCACCACCGCCAGAGTGAGGAACACGCCCGGACCTCGCCGCGGCGCCGCGGGGTTGAGCAGGGAAACCGAGAATTGGGCCAGCTTCTGCTCCCGCACCACACTGCGATTGATCCGGGAGCTTTCTCCCTGTCCCAGGATGGTGCTCAGGAGTGAGAGGGCCGGGGTGTCCTCGTGCTGATAACCGGGGATGCGGTAGGCCAGCAGCACGCCGGGAAGGTTCGCCTTGGAGTCGGGCCACCGGCGACGGATTTCGCCCCCGTTGAACGGTTGATCGCACTGTACCGTCGGAGCGGTCTGTCCCCGGGGGATGGTCGTGAAGTACTGCTCGATGAGCTGCTTCGCCGCGGCCGGCTCGAAATCTCCCACCACGGTGAGCGTCGCGTTGTTGGGCGCGTAATACAGATTGAAGAAGGCCTGCACGTCTTCGGTCTTGGCGGCGTTCAGGTCCTCCATCGATCCGATAATCGAGTGGCTGTAGGGAAAGCAGCGGGCGCTGTCGGCCAGCAGGTACATTCCCTCGAAGATCGCCCCGTAGTAGGGCTGATTATCCACCCGCAGGCGCCGCTCCTCCTTCACCGCCTCGCGCTGATTGTCGAAATTCTCCTGCGTGATGGCCAGCGAACGCATCCGCTCCGCTTCCAGCCAGAGGCCCAGGTTGAGCCGGTTGGAAGGAAGGGTCTGGAAATAGTTGGTCCGGTCTTCCGCGGTGCTGCCGTTGAGTTCGCCGCCGGCCCGCTCCACCAGCTGGAAGTGCTCCGCCTTCTCCACATGGGCCGAACCTTGGAACATCATGTGCTCGAAGAGGTGGGCGAAGCCGGTCCGGCCCTTGGTCTCGTTGCGGGAGCCTACGTCATACCAGACATTCACCGTCACGACCTGGGTGGTGCGGTCCGGGGCCAGAATCACCTTCAGTCCGTTCGCCAGGCTATAGGTTTCGATCATGATGGCCGCCGGTTCCTGAGCCGCCAGTCCGGGAGCGCCGGCCAGAGCGAAGATCATTGTCCAATAGCGTCGCATGCAGAACCCGATCGATGAACCAGGAGCCGCCAATCTAGGGGGAGAGGAGACGCTCGGGGTAGTTCCCGCACAGGCCATCCACCCCCAGGTCACCCAGTCGGCGGGCAATGGCACGATCGTTCACGGTCCAGGCGATAATCCGGCGACCCGACCGGTGTACTTGTTCCACCAGGGGACGATCGATGAGCTGCCATTCCTGCCACAAGGTGTCGGCGCCGCTCGCCTCCAGAGGGGCCAGGGGGTCGGTGGGGTAGGAGGACGACAGCGCCCCGCGCGGCAGAGAAGGGCGAAGCCGGCCCAATCGAGCGATGATCCGATGGTCGAAGGAATGCACCGCGCAGCTCTCTGGCGCTGGAGCGCCGTCGATCACCGAGAGCAGGGCCTGGTCC
>DASWKS010000334.1:0-2907 GCA_036396495.1 Gemmatimonadales bacterium | reverse complement strand
ACCTCATCCCGGCCTTGAGCCGCGACTACCAGGTCATAGCCATCCCGACGCGGGGTCACGGCAAGTCGGAGCTGGGCGGTCGGCCGCTCTCCTACCGCCTGTTCGCCGACGACTGTGCCGCGGTCATTCGAAGCCTCAAGGTGCCACCAGTCAACCTGATCGGGTTCAGTGATGGTGCCATCACCGCCTATCAGGTCGCGGCGACGCACCCGGATGTGGTCGGCCGATTGATAGCGGTGGGAGGGCCGCTGGGTTTCCAGGACTACAGCGCGGCCGGCGCCGCCGAACTGGACCAGTACAACACTCCGGCGAAATTGGCGGCGTTGGCCCCGAAGTTCGTGGCAGAACGCAAGTGGCTGATGCCGGACTCAACGGCGTGGAATAGCTTCGTCGGGCAGCTTGCCGACATGTGGTCGCAGCGCTAGTACATCTCACGCGAAACCGTGCGGTCGATTCGATCGGTGACCCTGGTTGCCGGGGGAGATCGGGATGAATACCTCACGGCGGAGCACCTGCTCGAGGTGTATCGCCTGTTGCCCAAGGGCCGGCTGGCCGTGATACCAGGCTCGGGGCATACGGTCTTCGCCTCCCAGCCCGACCTCATGCTCCGCTTGATTCGGGGGCTCCTGAGAGAACCCACATGAACCTGATGGCCCATGCCCGGCCCTGAGCCGACCACGCGACGCCTTATCTCGACCCTCGCCGTCGTCGTGCTGACCGCGGTTCCGCTGCAGCCGGGCCGGGTGATCGGGCTAGTGGAACTCCCGGGCCTTTTCGGCTCGCGGGAACCCGACAGCCCACCCGGCCTCATCCCGCCGGCCAGAGTCGAGCCAATACCCCTCCATGCTGAACCATCCGAGGGCCGGTAGTGGCTACGGTCGCCCGACCGGAGGAGGTCGAAGCTGCGAGTACGCCTACGAAGCGCTGGGCGCGGTGGTGTATGACCAGCGGGAATCCTGGTACCTCATCGAGTTCATTCGGGATTCGACTCGGCTGCTTGGCTGGGTTTCTGAACGGCACAGCGGTGCCTTTCATTCCCTCGAACATCTCCTCCGAGACGGCCTGGCGTTTCTCACCGCCGCATGGGACCAACGCCTCTACGCCACGCCAAGAGCCTTCCTGACCACCTCTCCGCCTGCCGACCGGCACCAACGGGACATCAACGTCAAACAGACCCGCATGTCAGGGGGCATCCTCTGGTTGGAGGTGGAGATTCTGGCACCCGGCCACTGCGCCGCCGGCGAGCGACCACGGGTCACTGCGCGTGGCTGGATTCCTGCATGCCTCGACAGGGCAGCCGAACGCGTGGTTCTACTCCCGGGGGTGTTGAGGCAAGGGCCCGCACCCGGGAATCGGAATCGCGCCCAGCGTCAGAGCGGGAGCCAGTAGTTGACCTTGAGGAGAAGCCGCGTCGTTCCCCGCGCCGACCCGAGCCGCCCCACCACGCTGAACAGATCGCCCTCACTGACGGCCCTCTGGTCGTCCCGTTCGTGCTGCAGCACCAGGGATGCGGCCGACCCGTTGCGATACTCCCACCGTAGCACGACCGTCGAACGGAGCGAGAGCACCGTGAAATCAGGCGGGGGCACCGTCAGGTCGGCCGCGCCATCGGCGTCCAGGTCGAAGGAGACCCGGTCCGGTTGCCGTTCCACCAGGGCTTCGGGGATGGAGACGACCCGGCGGCTCGACCGGCGCGCCGCGGGATCAACGACCTGAGAGAAGCTGGGGAAGGAGCCGCTGGTCGCGAAGGGTTGAGCGTAGGCCTGGAGCGTGAGCACGGGAGTAAAGGTGAATCCCGCACGAAGGGCCATGCGCAAGGTGCGCTGGCGCAGGAACCCGACCACGTATCGCTCGGCCGCACCCACGGTACCGGTGCCGACGAATTGCTCCCGTTGAAAATTCCACTCGTAGGCCGGGGTGAGCTCCAGGTCCAGCCGGCTGGAGGGTCGCCAACCGAGGGTGGACGTCAGCCGGATCTCCCGGGAGACGTCCTCGTCTCGCGGCCGTATCACCAGGCCGGCCCCCATGCGCGCGGGCTGGTTCGGATCGGTGGCGGTCTCGATGCGAAAGAAGTTGTTCCCCGGACGCTTGAGCGCCGGGCCGCCATGCAGGGCGACCAGATCGATCCCGCCGAAATTTCGCCAGGCCTCGGCGACGAGGCTGACGTAGTTCCGGAAGAGGCTCGAGACCCGGAGTCCGGCACCCAGCCCGGTTGCCCGTCCGTCGTAATCCGCGTCCCAGAACGTCTCGAGGCCGGCCTCGGTTCGCTGGAAGATTCCGCGCGGCTCCAGCCACCGCCGCGTAAACGTGGTGCGGCCGAGATGCTGACCGGCCTGAGCCAGGAAACCGGCGTCGTTCACTTCGAACCCCGGAGAGCGGGTCGCGAGCTTGGCGCTCCAGACCCAGGGTCCTCGATCCCGGGCCAGCTCGGTCCAGGCGGCCAGGCCGGTCAGCGCGGTACGGTCCGGATCGAAGTGGGCGTAACCGTTATCAGGACGCTGGAAATAGTGGACCGGCGATTGCTGGGTAAGCGCGATAGCCTCTGCCGAGCCGGTTACCTCGCTTGCCGCGACCAGGGCGCGGAAGATGTGGGATTCATTCCCGAACCGATGGGATCCAGTAAGCGCCAAGGCACCGGCGCCCGAGTGGAGCGCCGCGAGCTCCGGCGGCAGGTCCCGCCGAACAATCGTAGCGAAGCCGCCGATCAGGGTACGACCCTGGGTGAAATCCCGGCTCAGGCGGGCCGCTGCGAACAGGGTGCGCGGCTCGATTGTCTGAGAGCCGGCGGCATCGGTTTCCTCACCCGTGAGCGCGGCCAGCGCCGCGACCGACCAACCGCCGGCGGTTCTGCCGAGCAGCTTGGAGGCCGCGAGAATGGTGGTCGGACTCCCGTTCGCTGCCAGCGGG
>DASWKS010000333.1:0-1752 GCA_036396495.1 Gemmatimonadales bacterium | reverse complement strand
CCCTGTGCAGGTTAAAAGGAGAGACGCATGTCATTCAATCCGATACGCTCGCGCTTGACCACGTGGCTGTTGAGTCTGCTCATCCTGGTGGGTTCCGCCTCGGCAGCCGTGGCTCAGCAGACGCAACGGATGCACGCGGGTCTCAGGGGCGGCGGAAACTTCGAGTACGGTGACGCGGCAGTCGGCGCCCATTTGACGGTGCCTCTCGGCAGGTACTTTGAGTTCTATCCGTCGTTCGACGCGTATTTCCCGGAGCGCGGCAGCCGGCTGGGATTCAACGCCGACCTCAAATACCGGATCCCGACCAGCACAACGGTGAAGTTTTACAGCGGGGCCGGTGTCGGCATGATGCGGCGCGAAGTGGCTGACATCGACCAACACCACTGGGGCGCCAACGTGTTAGGCGGCATCGAGCACCGGGCCTCCTGGGTGCATCCCTTCCTCGAGACCCGGGTGATGTTCTACGACCGTACCTCGGTCGGCCTGGTGGCGGGTGTGAATCTGACACTGGGTGGCAATCGATAACGGTCGAAGATGGTCGAAGATGGTCGAAGACGGTCGAAGAGAGCCTTTGAGAACCGTCTTCGACTACCTTCGACCGCCTTCGACCAGTCCGAGAACCACCTCCACCCCGATCAGGATGATCACAATCCACTCCAGCACCTCGAGCCGGCGGGAGGTCGCCCGATCGGTCAGCTTCTCGTATATACCTTCCATCACGCCCAGTTTTCGCGTGATACTCCGGTCCCAGTCGGTGAAGTGGAACCGCTGAGCGGCTGCCATGTAGACTCGGCCCAGGAATCGATCACCCACCAGCTTCACAGCGGTGGAGACCCGCTCGAACAGCACGGCGGAATCGACTTGCAGCTCACCCAGCCGTCGCAACGCCGCGGCATGAGGCCGGAGCGAACGCCACACCCCTTTCTCGACCCGGGACAGGGCATCGTAGGCCAGGTCGAGCGAGCGGTCCAGCTCGCCATCCAGGTGCCGTAGCTCCAACAGCTGCACGTTGGCGAACTCAAGCAGGATTTCGGTCTCCTCCGGCTCCGGGTCGAATAACACCGCGGCGTTCCAGTCGACCACTGTCAGATCGCCTCGGCCAAACGCCAACTGATGTCGGACCGCGTCCACCTCTTCTTCCAGCGAGAGCGGCTCGGCGGACCCGCGCAGCAGCCGCGCGGTCGTGGCCCGGGCGTCGTCCACCAGCCAGCGGGGTGGCAGTCGCTCACCCACGGTGTCGAGCTGGAAGACGAGGTAGTCCTCGATCAGGTCGGCCAGCAGGGGGCGGGAGACGGCGTCCCCGATCCGCTGCAGCATCTGGCCGAGCCGAGCCCGGGCATCCTTCGACAGCAGGGTGTCCTGCTGCAGCTCGATGCTCAGGGGGACCAGGGAAGCAAACTCGCCCTGAAACGGTATGTCGTAGGTGACCGCGGCGGCGCCGAAGTCATAGAGCACCACCTCGACCCGCGCCACCGAGTGGCCCACCACAGAATCCGACGGCGGGTCCTGCGAGATGCGGAGCGGCGCGGGACTGTATTCGAAATAGAGCGGCAGCCGCCGGCGACTGCGAACCGTCTGCCGCTCGCTGTCTCCCAGCCGGCGCTCGCAGTCGCCCAGCTTGATATCCTGGCCGATCTCGAAGGCGAACGTGACGGTACAGACCCCCGTGACCTGAGTCTGGGTAACTGGCGGAAGGTCTCTCACGGGATCCCGGCCTGTTGTCGATACAGCGCCCGCACGGTGGCAAAGCTG
>DASWKS010000332.1:0-4674 GCA_036396495.1 Gemmatimonadales bacterium | reverse complement strand
ACAGTTTAAGGACCTTCCTTCGCCGAGCTGTGTCATGCCCCGAGCCCTGGTCCTGGCTACGGTTTTTCTCGCGGTACAATCACTCCATGCCCAGCAGCCTGCCGTCACTCCACCCAGCCGGGAGTGGTCGGCCCGCCGGTTCGAGGAAGTCTCAAAGACCGCAGAGGATCTGCTCTGGCACCTTCAGCTGAGCGAAGTCGCCCGGGTCGACAAGGTGCGGATCGCCACCAGCAAGCCGGTCCGGATGTCGAATCCCACCGGGCAGGGAGCCGGCAATCCCTTGATCATCCCCGCCTATGTGTTCGTCCCGCGCCGCCTCGGCACCCCCAGGGCGCCGCTGGTGGTGTTCGTGCACGGGGGAGTGCACGGCGATTTCGGGTTGGAGAATCTCCACATCGTCCAGGAACTGATGGAGCAGGGGTGGGTGGTGATTGCGCCCGAATATCGCGGCAGTACTGGATACGGGGAGGGCATCTACAGCCAGATCGACTACGGCGGGACCGAGATCGACGATACCCACGACGTGCGCGCCTGGGCGGTGGAGAACCTGCCTAACGTCGATGGCGGGCGCGTGGCGATCATCGGCTGGAGTCACGGCGGCTACCAGACCTTGTTCAACATTTTCCGCTGGCCCGATGACTACCGGGTGGCCTACGCCGGCGTTCCGGTCAGCGACCTGGTCCAGCGCATGGGCTACAAGTCCCAGGGCTATCGCGACCTGTTCGCCGGGTTCATCGGCAAGCAGGCGGTGGATGATCCTGCGGAATACCGCCGCCGCTCCCCGGTCAACCACGTCGAGCAGCTCCGCACCCCGCTTCTGGTGCACACCACAACCAATGACGAGGACGTGAACGTCATGGAAGTGCAGCATCTGATCGAGGCCTTCAAGGCGGCGGGCAAGTCCGTCGAGTACAAGATCTACGACAACGCCCCGGGGGGGCACGTCTTCAACCGGATCGACACCAGGTTGGCGAAGGAGTCACGGGCTGAGATCTGGGCCTTTCTCCGGCGTCATCTGCGCTAGGGCCTCCCGATGTCCGTTACGGGGCTGCGCGGGAAGGTGGCGCTGGTGACCGGCGCGGCGTCCGGCATCGGCAGCGCCTCCGCGATTGCGTTGGCCGGGGAGGGCATGCGGGTCATCGCCACCGACCTCGAGTCCGCCGGCGCGGCCCGGACGCTGGAACGGGCCGTCGGCGAGGGCCACCGGTCCCGGCGGCTGGATGTAACGTCGGAGGAGAATTGGGAAACCGTCCTGGCGGAGCTGGGACCGGACGGGCTCGATGTGCTGGTGAATGCCGCGGGCATCTCATACGGGGCCGACATCACCGAGACCACGCTGGCGGAATGGCGGCGGGTCCTGGCGGTGAATCTCGATGGGATCTTCCTGGGCCTGCGCCACGCCGTTCCACTGATGCGGCGTCAGGGACGGGGCGGGGCCGTCATCAACATCGCCTCGGCTTCGGGGCTCAAGGCAGCGGCGGGGGCATCGGCCTACTGCGCCAGCAAGGCGGCTGTGGTGATGTTGAGCCGGGTCGCCGCTCTGGAGTGCTCCAGGGACCGGACCGGGATCCGGGTCAACAGTCTGCTCCCTGGTGCGGTTCGCACGCCCATGTGGCGGACCATGCCGTTCTTCCAGCAGTTGATCGCGGAGCATCCGTCCGAAGACGCGGCCTGGAGCGCGTTCGCGGCCAATCTCCCGATGGGCCGGTTCGCCGAACCGGAGGAAATTGCGGCCGCGGTGGTGTACCTGGCGTCGGACCCGGCCCGCTATGTGACCGGCACCGAGCTGATCATCGACGGTGGCTACCGCACCTGAACCCATATCAAAAACAGGAAGCGGGAGCAGGAAGCAGGAAGCAGGAAGCAGGAAGCAGGAAGCAGGGAGCAGGGAGCAGGAAGGAGGAAGAAGGGAGAGGTGGACCGAGTGGGGGCGGCCGGCCCCCTGCTCCCCGCTCCCTGCTTCCTGCTCCCTGCTCCCGCTTCCTGTTTTTTGTTAGGCTCCCAGCATCTGCCGTTCCCGCTCGGCGAAGCGGGCGGTCTCGTCGGCCCCCAGGCCCTGGGTGAAAAGCGAGCCCAGCACCCCGGCCAGAAACGACAGTGGAATGGTGACCAGTGCCGGATTCCGAAGCGGAAAAGGCGCTTCGGCCCGGCCCAGCACATCGACCTGAACGGTGGGGGACAGCCAGATCAACAACAGAGTGGACCCGGTCCCGATCAGCATACTGGCAAGCAGTCCCGAGGTAGTGGCGCGGCGCCAGAACATGGCCAGCAGCAGCGCGGGGAAATTCGCGCTCGCGGCGATGGCAAAGGCCAGCGAGACCATGAAGGCGACGTTCTGTCCCTTGAACGTGATGCCCAGCGCCACGGCCACAATCCCGAGCAGCACGGTGGCGACCCGGGCCACCCGGAGCTGCTCGTCGCTCATCGCGTTGCCGCTCTTGACCACATTGACCCAGAGGTCGTGCGACAGCGCCGCCGCGCCCGAGAGCGTGAGACCCGCAACCACCGCCAGGATGGTCGCGAACGCCACCGCCGCGATGAAGCCCATCAGCGCGGTGCCACCCAGGATCTCGGCCAGCAGTGGCGCGGCCATGTTGCCGCCCCGGTCCACCGCGCGGATCGCATCGGGCCCCACCAGCACCATCGCCCCGAAGCCGAGGACGAAGGTCAACAGGTAGAACCCGCCGATCAGGCCGGTGGCATAGAACACCGAGCGCCGCGCGGCCTGCGCGTCGGGCACGGTGAAGAACCGCATCAGGATGTGGGGCAGGCCGGCGGTCCCGAACATCAGCGCCATGCCCAGCGACACTGCGTCCAGCGGACTCGCCACCAGCCGGCCCGGAGCCAGCACTCCCGAGCCGTAGCGCTCGGCCGCCGCGGCGAAGAGCGCCGCCGGGTTGAAGCCGAACCGGGCCAATACCAGCAGGGCGAGCAGCACCGCGCCGCCCAGGAGCAGAACCGCCTTCACGATCTGGACCCAGGTGGTGGCGATCATCCCGCCTAACATGACGTAGAGGATCATCACCGTGCCCACGATCACGATCGCGGTCTCATAGGGGATGCCGAACATCAGCCGGATCAACCCGCCGGCCCCGACCATCTGCGCGATGAGGTAGAAGATGACCGTCGCCAGGGTGCCGAGCGCCGCCGCGACCCGGAGCGGTGTCTGGCTGCGGTGCAAGGCCACCACGTCCGCGAAGGTGTAGCGGCCCAGGTTTCGGAGCGGCTCCGCCACCAGAAACAGCACCACCGGCCAGCCCACCAGCCAGCCGGTGGAATAGATCAGCCCGTCGAACCCGGTGGTGGATACCAGCCCGGCGATGCCGAGGAATGACGCGGCGCTCATGTAGTCGCCCGCCAGCGCCAGCCCGTTCTGGCCGGCGGTGATGGTCCGACCCGCGGCGTAGAACTGCTCGGTGGTCCGGGTCCGCCGCGCCGCCCACCAGGTGATGCCCAGGGTGATCGCGATGAACCCGAAGAAGAACGCGATGGCGACCGGATTGGCCTGACCGATGCCGCTGTTCATCGCGGCTCCTCACCGCGAATCCGCGCCAGCTCCGGGTCGTAGACCCGGTTGGCCCAGCGCACGTAGCCCAGGGTGAGCAGCCAGGCTGCCGCGATCACCAGCGCGCCAAGCAGGATCCCGATAGTCAGGCCCGGCGTCACCAGGCGGCCCACCAGCGGCTTGTTGAACGCGATCAGCAGAATGAAGCCGAAGTAGGTGAGGATCATCAGCCCGGTCATTCCCAGCGCAAACCGCCACCGGCGCCGCGCCAGGGCCCGGAGCCGGGCGTGGTGGTCCGTCATTCCGGTGCCTTTCTCGTGAGTCGACTGGGAACTAGAAAATGAACGCCGAACCCGCCCAGAACTTCACCCCATCATCTCCGGCCACGACATTCACCAGCCCCATGAAGCTGCGATCGGGCAGCCCGGCCCATAAGCCTCCTCCCAGGCCGTAATGCCAGGTGCTGGATTGCTCCGGCTCATAGAATACCCGTCCCAGGTCGGCGACGCCGAGCAGGCCGAAGTCCCACCGCATGACGAAAGGCAGCGTGGTGAGCCGGAGGCGGCTGTCGAAGTTGCCCCAGATCGCGGCGTCGCCCGCGAAGCGCTGGGATGACAGGCTCCGCACCGTTCGGGACCCGCCCAGGTAAGCCGCCTCGTGGGCCGGGTATTTGCCCCATGTGGTCCGGCCGCTCACCCTTCCGGCGAGCGTGAGCGGTCTGAAGGGTGTCACCGCGGTCGCCGCGGACCCTTCCAACGATCCGAAGGCCTCCTCCGCGTCGAGCAGCGCCGGATAGGCGGTGGCTCCGAGCCGGAGCAGCACCCCCCGCGAGGGGGCGACCGGGGAATCTCTGGTGTCGAACCGGAGCGAGCCCTGAGCTCCCAGCTGCGCGAACCCCTGGTCGGTGACCCCATAGGGTTTTTCGTTGCTGATCAGGCTTTCCCGATCCAGTCCGGTCGTCACCCGTTTCACCACCGGCCCAAACTCCGCCGTCAGGTAGCCGTTGAGCGGGAGCAGCAGCGATGGGGCCAGCACCAGATGTTGTTGATCGGTGCGATAGAAGTCCTTCGCCTCGGTACGGGTCGTCTCGTTGCCGTAGCCGTAGAACTTGAGGATCTCCAGCCCCGAGGCCTTGGCCTCCACCCGCAGCATCATGGGCGACGACCGGA
>DASWKS010000331.1:0-1870 GCA_036396495.1 Gemmatimonadales bacterium | reverse complement strand
TGACAATTGACAACTGACGATAGTGGGCTCGTGCTTCGGGGAGCAATCGTCAATCGTCAATTGTCAATCGTCAATGTCGGTTCAGTACCTCCAGCTCACCGTGTCGGCCCCGGCCGGATGATTGCGCCGGATCTGGTCCATGATCCGGGGAATGAACATCTGGTGGTAGCGGAGCCGGGAGTAGGCGTTGGGGCGGGTGTGGTCCCCGTTCCAGCAATGCTCCGCCCGGTCGCCGTAATCGATCTCCGCGTCCGCCGGCGGATCGGTCACGGTCTTGAGAAACTCCTCAACCAGATACACCGCATTGTTGAGATAGTAGTTGTCCATGTCGCCGACGTAGATCTTGAGCTTGCCCCGCAGCTTCGGCCCCAGCGTTTTCCAGTCGCGCTGCAGGATGTGCGACAGGTCGTAGTGCTCCTTCCAGTAGTTCGCCACGTTGCGGTCGATGGTGCCGGTCGCCTTGTCCCAGATCGGCTTGGGATACCCGTCCGCTCCCACCGGTGAATACACCGCCTGCCAGATGTCCCATTGGTCTCCCGACCGGCCCTTGGAGCCCAGCACCGCCTCGCGCTGGTTGGTTTCCAGGAGGGTGGCACTGACGTGACCCAGCCAGTTCCGCAGCGCCGGCCGGGGGGTCCGCTTCCAGCGGCTTCCCACCCAGTAGGCGTTGGTGTCCTGGTAGAGGTTCACGACCGTGTAGGCCCGAAAATCGATGGGATCGGGACAGGCCACCCAGGCCCCGTTGAAATCGTCGGGATAGAACATCTGCACCGCCATCGCCTCCCAGCCGCCGGTGGAGCCGCCGTACGTGAAGCGGGCCCAGCCCTGGCCGATGCCCCGAAAGCGCCGCTCGATCTCGGGAATCAGCTCCTGCATGATCGCGTCCCCGTAGGGCCCGTTGTTGGCGGAGTTCACCGCGTAGGAATCGTCGTAATACGGCGTGGGATGCTGGATCTCGATCAGGAGCACCCGCGGGAAACCGGGACCGGTCCAATCCCGGTAGAACTGGTGCGCCAGCTGCTGCTGGATCCGATTGTAGCAGTCGAGCCGGAACCGTTCGCTGTAGCTGCAGGCGATGGTGCTATCGGGCGGCTCGGGCCGAAACCCGCCGAAATCGGACGGGAAATGGCCGTGGTTCACCACCAGGGGATAGCGTGCTTCAGGATGCTGGTCGAATCCCTCCGGCAAGAGCACGTGCGCGCCCAGGTACACGGGCCGGCCCCAGAATTCGCTCAGCAGCCGGCTCTGGATCTTCAGGTGCTTGACGTAGCTGGTCTCCGGGGGATCGGGAATCGGACCGATCTCCTGATCCAGGGCAATCCGGATGGTCCGGGCCCGCCGGGGATCGAGGGTGATCCAGCCAGGCATGCTGTAGAGGTTCCCCGGCTTGCTGTTCCACTGCTGCCCCTCGCCCCGGTCCGGCGGAAGCTTCACCACCTGGCCGTCGCTCCGGCGGAAGGTCTCGTACCGGTTGAGCACCGCCTGCACCCGATAACGCCCGGCCGGCAGCTGCAATAGGCTGGCGACCGGGTATCCCGGGACCGAGCCGTCCACCGTCGCATCCTGGCCGGGCCGGAGCCCGTCGACGTCCAGCCCGAAGACCAGCTGGGTGTTGGGCCCGTCGGAGATCTGGGTTCGGGGCTCGGCGGTCGAGTCGGTCGAGAGCAGCAGCAGCAACCGGCCGTCGAGCGGAGTGCTGCTCCGGGAGGCGGGGAAGGAGACCGCGAACCGAACCCCGCTGCCGCTGGTGCGAAGCGGCAGCCGGACCGACTGCGCCGACCCGCCGTCGGGCCATAGAATCAGGGGAACCACGGCCAACAGAGCGCGCATGGTGGACTCGCTATTGACGATTGAGGGTCGAGAGTGGACG
>DASWKS010000330.1:0-4825 GCA_036396495.1 Gemmatimonadales bacterium | reverse complement strand
GCCATGATGGCGCCGCCGGCCTTGCCCAGGCTCATGAACACTTCGAACGCCTGCCCCTTGTCGTCTTCCGTGATGGTCACGTAGAGCGTGCCGAGCGGGGTCTCGATCCGGCGAACCGAGCCGCGCAGCAGGTCGGGCCGGGAGCGCTTCTGGCGCCGCTGCAGGTTTTCGGACTCGAGCTCGTGCACCAGCTGTCTTAGCCGGTCGTTTTCGGCCCGGACCTCCGCCATTTCACCGGCCGCCGCCGCGAGATCCCGCACGCTGCCCGGCAGGATGGCGACCGGCCCGCCCACCCGCCCGCCCGCCTGTTCCACCACTTTATGGGCCGTACTGCCGGTAGACAGGACCTGCATTTCCCGGCTCCCATCGCGGTAGACGGTGACGCCCTTACATCCCAGCTGATACGCCAGCCGGTAGATGACCTCGACGTCCGCCTCGGCGGCGCTGTTGGCGAAGTTCACCGTCTTGGAGATGGCCGAGTCGTTGTGCTCCTGGAACGCCGCCTGCATCCGGACGTGCCACTCCGGTTTGATCTCGTTGGCCGTGACGAACACCTGCTTCCACCGGTCGGGAACCTCCGGCAGCCGGATATGGCCCTCGCCCGCGATCCGCCGCATCAGCTCGTCGGAGTACCAGCCCTCTTCACGCGCAATGCGGGTGAAGTCCTCGTTGACGTCGGGCATCAGCCCGCCGGCCTGGTTCCGCATGAACGCGACGGCAAAGAGCGGCTCGATGCCGGAGCTGCAGCCGGTGATGATGGAGATGGTGCCGGTGGGGGCGACCGTGGTGACGTTGCAGTTCCGGAGCCGGCGCAGGGCCCGGATCCTGAGCCCGTGCGCATCGCGGGCACAGGTCTCATCCGGGCCCCAGATGCTGCGTTCCCACTCGGGGAACACGCCCCGGATCTCGGCCAGCCGCTCCGATTCGTTCTTGGCCTCGTCGTCTACGAACTTCTGGATCTTGCGGCCCAGCTCGACCGCCTCCTCGCTGTCGTAGGCAATCCCCAGCTTGATGAAGAGATCGGCCAGGCCCATGACGCCCAGGCCGATGCGCCGGATCCGCTGGGCCAGCTGGGTGATCTCTTCCAGCGGATAGTGATTGGCGTCGATCACGTTTTCGAGGAAATGGGTGCAGAGATGCACCGTCCGGCGCAGCCGGGCCCAGTCGATCTGTCCGCCCACCACGAATTCGGCCAGGTTGATCGACCCCAAGTTGCAGACGTCGTACGCCAGCAGCGGCTGCTCGCCGCAGGGATTGGTCGCCTCGTAACTGCCGAGGTGGGGAACCGGGTTGTAGTGGTTGGCCCGGTCGATGAAGAACACGCCCGGCTCGCCGGTCTTCCAGGCGCCGTGGATGATCTTCTCCCACACCTGCCGGGCCCGGAGCCGGCCGGCAACTTTGCCGGTGGCGGGAGAGATCAGATCGTACTCACCGTCGTTCTCTACCGCCTGCATGAACGCGTCGGTGACCGCCACCGAGATATTGAAGTTGGTGATCTTGGTGGTGTCGTCCTTGCAGGTGATGAATTCGAGAATGTCGGGATGGTCGACCCGGAGGATGCCCATGTTGGCGCCCCGGCGGGTGCCACCCTGCTTCACCACGTCGGTGGATGCGTCGTACAACGACATGAACGAGACCGGCCCGGACGCCACGCCCATGGTGGAGCGTACGATGTCGTTCTTGGGCCGGAGCTGCGAGAAGCTGAAGCCGGTGCCGCCGCCGGACTGATGCACCAGCGCCATAGAACGGAGCGTGTCGTAGATCCCGCTCTCACCGTTGGAGAGCGTGTCCTCCACCGGCAGCACGAAGCAGGCCGACAACTGTCCCAACGGCCGGCCCGCGTTCATGAGGGTGGGTGAGTTGGGCATGAACAGCCGGTGCGCCATTACGTCGTAGAAGGCTTCGGCCAGCGCCTCGACCGCACCCTCGGAGGCGCCGTAGGCGCGATCGGGCTCGGCGATGGTACCGGCGACCCGCCAGAACAGATCGGACGGGTTCTCGATCGGCGTCCCCGAGTCGTCCTTGAGGAGATACCGCTTTTCCAGAACGGTGATGGCATTTGGTGACAAGGCAACAGGGCCGCGCGGAGCAGCTGCCATGGTAACCCTCGACCGCATCAGTGTTGAAGCAGGAGCCCGAAGAGGAGCGTGCAGCGAGGGGGCAAAGTAGGTGAGTCCAGCGATGCGGGCAATACGGCGCCAAGGCCAGCAGCGACGGCACTAACCGGTTTACACATCACAAATCTGCTCAGCGGACGTCGAACTCCCGGACCCGCCGCGCCAGGCCGCCCAAGCCATCGGTCACGGTGACCTCGATCCGGTACAGTCCAGGTTTGAGTTTGCGAAGGTCGAGCACCTGACGGAACAGCTGCCGGGTGGCCCGGGAAGGGTGAGCGATCTGCTGATTGGAAACGACCCCGGCTTGCTCGTCGGCCCGCATCAGGGTGATCTGAGACTTGAGCGCCGCACCGGGCGGCGCCGTCACCTCATACGCCACTTCGGCCCGGTCGGTGCGCCACAGCAGGCCCAGCGGGAGGAGGGCCACCCGTTCACCGGCGCCGAGCTCGGCCTGCCAGGGATGCGATGGGACCCCGACCGTGACATCGCTCAGCACCAGCGCGCCCGGCGCGAGCACCTCGAACGAACGAAGCGGCAGCAGCGTCCCGACGCTGTCACCGTCCTGCATCGCCACCCGAACCCGCAGTCGGCCCAGCGGGATCGGCACCGACAGGGTGCCGGCCAGCCAGCGTTCGCCGAACACCTCGCGCGTGATCGGACGGGCGACCGTGTCCAGAGCGGTGATCACCACGCCGGCTTCATTGAAGCCGGAGAGCCGGAATCGAACCGGGTACTCCACTCCCTGATCCAGCCAGGCCGCACCGAATTGCGCGAAGGGAACGGCAAACGCGATATGCAGTCGAGCGCCGGCCGAGTCCACCTGGAGGATCGCGAAGTCGACTCGCGCAGCCAGGCTGGTGGCGAACCGGTCCCGGTAGGAATCGGTGGAGGTGGCAACGCGCAGGCTCTGGAGGCTCATGGCCCGCTCGGCCAGCACGAAGGCGCGACCCCGCTCGGGACCGGCCCGTCGCTCTCGCCGATACACCGGCGACATCTGCTCCCGGGAGCGCAGCAAAGCCTCTCTTCCGCGGGAGACCAGGTCCCGGGTCGACGGGTTGAAGACCTCGCCGGTCTCCGCCACGTCCAGCAGGCTTTCCACCAGCCGGAAGACAGCCGGATCGTGCCGGGCGACGAAGTGAATCACCAGGTCGCCTTCCGGCCGGACGTAACGCCAGGACTCGTTGGGCTCCACTCCCATGGTAGTGAGCTCGACCCGATCATCCGGCTGGCCGTGCCGGATGTACATGAGTCCCCGATCATCCACCGTGGACGCCGTGGCGATGTACTCCAGAGGTCGCCCCGGCAGGAAAATGGGGTAGGTCCGCCGGGCGAGATACATCCGCCGGTAGTGCTCCCGCAGCCGCTCGCCCGGCATCCGAAGATCGGCGGCGTCCCGCCCGCCCCAGAAACCGCGAAGGTGGGCCACCCGCTGGGCCCCGCTGGACCGGTCGAACTGTTGCAGCTCGCCACCGGAGGCGATCAGGGCGAGGTCGTCCCGGTAGCTGGAGACGGTCGCGCTGTCATCGAAGGCCGCCCCGTCAAAGTATGGGGTGTAGCCATCCTGCCGCCCCATCAAGAATCGAGTTCGGGCAATCTCAAGCAGTGCCAGACCGCGCTGCCGGCCTGATTGGGGAAGCCAGCTCTCGAATGCCTGAAGCGCAGTCCCCGGTTCGCCGAACTCGCGCTCCAGCCGTCCGAGCCCGGCCAGGATCATGGGATTCGGCGCCTTGGGTTTGGCCGCGACCCGCAGCGCCACCAGCATGACCGTCACCTTCGGCTGGTACCGTTCCCGCCGGGCCTGAAACGCCTCCTCAACCAGCATGTCGGCGAACCGCCCGTCGAGCATGGCTGCGCGCGCCAGCGCCACGGAGGCGCGGGCCAGGGGTGGTTGAGTGGAGGTACGTTGGGCAGAACGGGCATGGAGCAGCCCGAACTCAGCCAATCCCAGGCCGAACCAGGCATAGGGCCACGAGGGCGCCATCCGGGTGACGGTCTGGAATTCGGAAGCGGCGTCTTCGAAGTAACGGGTGGCGCCGAGATCGGCCTGCCTCAGGGCGAGGAAGCCGAGCCGGAGGTGATCGAAGGCGTTGGCCCTGCCGCGGACCATTAACGCGACCATCCCGGCTTCAGTACGAGCCAGGCCCAGACTGTCTCCCACACGCTCCAGTGAGTCTCGGAAGGCCTCGAGCACCGTGCGCTGAGCAGGCGTCTGCGCCAGCACTGGAGCGGAGCCGAATGGAACCCCCAGCGCGGCCAGGAAAAGCCACTGCGACCGCATCAGTTTGGAGACGTACCAGACTGGTGCAGCATCACATCCGCTCACCCGCCAGAAACGCCCGGATTCCGGCCCGAACTGCCTCGGCGTAGGCCAACCGCCCGGCCTCGGTGCGCAGGGCGGCCTCCTGATCGGGAATGAGCATGAACATTCCCTCAACCAGAACCGAAGGCATCCAGGTCCCCCGGACCAACGCCAGATCTCCTCGGGCAATTCCCAGCTCCCGCAACGGCAGGCGCCGGGTCAGCTCCCGCTGGATCGCCCGCGCCAGTGGGATGCTGCGGGGGTGAAAGTAGAAGACGCTGCTCCCGTTGTTGGTGAATGGGTTCACGCCATCGGGTAGCGCGTTGTTGTGGATCGAAACCAGGACGTCGGCGTCAAGACTGTCGGCGAGTTTGACCCTGGGCCACAATTCAACCGGTCGGCCATCGCG